>JAAYEG010000058.1 GCA_012728895.1 Methanospirillum sp.
GGCGACGGCTTCTGCGAGGATGTCAACGGCAACGGCCGGGCCGACTTCGCCGACGTCACCCTCTTATTCGGGCAGATGGACTGGATCGGGGCCAACGAGCCGCTCCCGCTCTTCGACCTCAACGGCAGCGGCCGGATCGACTTCCAGGACGTCCTCCTCCTCTTCTACCTGCTCTAGCGGTCCCGGCGGCGGCGCCGGCCGCCTTGCACGGCCATGACCACGGCGACGCCCGAGATCGCAAGCCCGGCGAGCAGTACGGCCGGGTCGAGCTGGGACATCAGGCCGAGCGAGGTCGCGATACCGACGAGCGGAAGGACGGGTACCCCGCGGATCGCGACCGGAACCCGGAACGGCCGCCGCGCTTCGGGCTCGGCCCGCCGCAGCAGCACGACGCTCAGGTTCACGGCGATGAAGGTGACGAAGATGAGGAAGTTCGTCGCGCTCGCGAGGAACTCGATCTCCCCGGGCACGGTCAGGACGGCCGAGACCGCGGCGATGACGACCACGGCGATCCAGGGGGTCCGGCGGCGGGCGTGGACCCGCCCGAGCACGCGCGGGGCCGCCCCGCTGCGGGCCATTCCGTACAGGATCCGGGACGCGGCCAGGATCTCGATCAGGACCGTGTTCGCCGTAGCGGTCAGGGCCGTCAGCGAGACGAGGACGGCGGCCGCGCCGCCGAACGCGACCCCGATCGCCGCCGCGAACGGGGCATCGGTCGCGCTCGTTCCCTCCCAGCCGAGAAGGGAGATGCACGCGACGGCGACGAGCATGTAGAGCAGGGTCGAGCCGGCGACCGAGATCAGCAGGGCGAGGGGGATGGTCCGGCCTGGATCCTTCGCTTCCTCGGAGAGCTTCACGAGCTGTTCGAACCCGATGAAGGCGAAGAAGACGAGCGCGGCGGCCTCGAGGAGCCCCCCCGTCCCGGCGGGAGAGAGTTCGAGCAGGTCGACGCCGCCGACGCGGGGCAGGCCCGCGACGATCACGGTCACGAGCCCGCCGACCTCGACGAGGGTCAGCAGGACCGCGGCCCCCGCCGTCTCGCGGACGCCGAGGGCGACCAGAAGCGAGAGGATGCCGATCAGGACGACCGCGACCGCGACCGGGGGGAGTGGCAGGAACGTCCTGAAGTACGCGGCGAAGCCGAGGGCCACGGCCGATGCCGAGATGAGCGTGGCGGCGATCACGAGCCAGCCGATCGCGACCCCGATCCCCTCACCGAGCGCCCGGCCCGCGTAATCGTACTCGGCCCCGGCCGTGGGGAACATGGAGGAGAGCTCGGCGTACGAGAGGCCGCTGACCACCGCGACTGCCGCCGCGATCAGGAAGGATGCCCAGACTGCATTCCCGGCGAGGGCTGCCGCGGGCGCGAGCAGGGCGTAGATACCGGCGCCGAGGATGATCCCGGTCCCGGCGAGGGAGAGCTGCCAGAGCCCGAGCGCACGCTGGAGGCCCGGAGTTCCGGGTCCCTCCGCCCCGGTGCCGTCGCTCTCGGTGGACTGCATCAACCTCCCCCCGTTCTGGCCCTGAACCTGGAGATGACGAAGGATACCGGTTGCGCCGGTCGGTTCTCCACCGATCCCAATCCGGCGGTGGAGCGACCCCGGGGGGGGATCGCCCGGGTAAGCGCCGGGAACCATGTGCCGGGTCCGTTCAGGGGCCCTGCGCATGCAGGACCGGAGGCAACCGCTCCGGGGAGACGGACAGCCGGGCCGGGACTCGCCCTTGTTCTCCCGCGCGGCGGAGTCCCGGTCGCGCATCCTCCCGGTTGAATCTGAAGGGCCGACCCCGGGGGCCGCCGAGAAGCGTTTCGCGCTGGCCGTTCCTCCCTGCGCGGCATTTACCGTCTCTCCAGGCCCGGGACGGATGTGCCGGGCCGTATCAGGCAGTCCCTTTCCCGCTGTGGAAGGTCACTCGAACAGGTCATGCAGGTGAAACAGGAACGGCCCGAGCCTCCCGTCGAAGTTGGACGCACCGATCGCGGACACCCCGCCCGACCCCGCTGCCGCGAGAACGGCCGCCTTCATGGCTGCCCTGACGGCGGTCTCGTCGAGGCCGTTCACGACGACCTCGTACACGGCCCCCACGCCGTCCGGTACCCGGGAGTCATCGACGATTCCCCTGAGCGTCGGGCACCAGGCGTGGTTGGTGCTCGCCGGCATGGGGAAGCGGTAATTCCTGCACCCTACCTTCGAGCCGCTCGCGACGATGCCGCCCGCGAAACTGGTGATCACGCCGGCCATTTCGGCGATCGCGTCGACGGCGGCTTCCGCCCCGGCGAGGGCCGACGGCGCGCCGTCTCCCATGACGAGGATGTTGCCGCCGGCGATCCCCCCGACGACCCCGAACCGTTCCTCGCCGACGTAGGTGCCCTCCATGACCGGGATCCTCCAGCAGTCCCGGCCTCCCACCCGACACCGCTCCTCGTAGGCGTCGCCGAAGTAGTGCATGCGCGTGTAGAACCGGTCCGAGACGCCGGGAAACCCGTCGTAGGCGGATGCCGTGGGCGCGGGCAGGATGCACTGGGCGATCCGGGCGGCGACATTCTCCCGCAGGTTCTTCTTCTCCGAGCAGACCAGGACCGCGACGCCGGGCCGGCCGTCCGGGGTCTCGCCGGGCACGAGGCGGCGCTCAATGCCGGCCTCGCAGGGACATCCGATCTTCGACGTCGCGAACCCCGCGGCCTCGTTCGCCGCCGCGAGCGCCCAGCGCTCCGACGCGCCCGTCACGATCACCCGCGCGAGCCAGGTCGGAAACGCCTCGGCGTAGGTATCAAGTATCTCCGTGCCGTCGATCTCCATCGCTGCCTCCGCGGGAATACACGACCCCGTCCTCGGTGACGATGCAGTCCATGCGGACATCGTTCTCATCGACCGGCAGTGCGTCGCAATCCTGGAGGGCGAAGGCGATACCGATCTTCCGAAGGTGCGGATACCGCTCCAGGAACCGGTCGTAATAACCGGCGCCGTAGCCGATCCGTCCGCCCTTCCTATCGAACCCGAGCATGGGCAGGACGATCGTGTCCACGTCGTCTCCCGATGCGGGGATCTCGCTCCCGATCGGCTCGGGCACACCGAAGGTGCTCGGAACGAGGACCGCGTTGTCCCGGAGGTACGAGAGCCGTAGGCTGACGTCCTCTTTCACGATGATGGGGACGACCACCGGGTTGCCTCGCTCGAGGAGCCAGGCGATGAGGGGTTCCGTGTTGACCTCCGTCTCTTTCGAGCTGTACACCATCACCGTCTCGCCGTCCTGGACCAGTTCGGTAAGATGGGCGCAGATCCGGTGGCTCTTCTCGAACCGCTCGTGGGGCGTCATCACGCTCTTCCGCGCGCGCAGGAGATCCCTGACGAGCCGCTTTCTCTCCCTCATGGGCAAGTAGTGCTGCGCGGACGTATTTATTGCTGTGTCCAGGAGGGTACAGCAACTGATCCCGATAGACCCGGATGCCGGCGCTCCTGCCTGTCCATCGTGGTGTTCCGCCAACGTCAGAATGGCGTTCCACTCCTCTCCGATGGCGCACCGATCTTCGTCCGGAGGCCCGGTTGCGTAAGGGCTCTCCTCGAAAACCTCCCGCCTGCCGTGCGGTTCCCGGCCTCTCGACCGGGCGAAGCGCCCACGGGAGCTCGGGAGGGGCCGGCCGGATTCCCCGGGTTGCTGGCGCGAGCAGCCCTGCCCTCGAGGCTCGTTTTGTGACCATACCGCGCCCGAACAGAATCTTTATCAATTTCTCCTGCGTTTTTATTATGCACAACGTGCGGGCTGCGGTGGCCTAGCCGGTTAAGGCGCCAGACTCATAGGGTTTGATTCGTAACGAGGCGCCGTTCCTGGGACATCTGGAGATCGAGGGTTCGGATCCCTCCCGCAGCATTCCATTCTGAGGTCGGATGCCCCGTCAAACATAAGAACGGGGACGACACGATTTTGAGCGTGCAGAACGCTCCGATTGACCGACGGGTGCCAACGAAGTTCGATCGCAGTTTTCACCACGATCGCCCAGATAACGCCGAAAACACCATCCTCGCGCACATCGCCGAGGGCACCATGACGCCCGAGGACGGCCGGCCGATCCGTGCGTTCGTGGGTGAATGGAAGGTCCCAAGGAACCTCTGGTTGGCGCTTACGAATACCGTTCGCCAGGAATATGTCTGCAGGAGGTCAGTGTCGACGGAGTCGCGAAGCGACCGGAGCTGCCGACGAAACCTGGATCGAGGCCTCGAGAACCGCACGACCACCGACCAAGGAGCCGGCGACGCCGCGTGATCAGCGACAGGGACGCGGAGGTCTGCTCTCATGGGTCCTGCGTCACCCGCTCCACGTCCACCACGAGGGCGACGTGATGGGACATCGTCTCCCTCCCTGCCCGGGCCAGGACAGTCCCGTATTCGTTCCGTACCTGGCGCCGAGAACACGGAAGAGGGGGGGAAGAATGCATGATCGATCTGCTTGCCTGCCGTCCATCGAGGGTCCGCCACTCCGAACCGTCCGTCTTCCAGGTGCGCTCGCCGCGGTGCGCCCGCTCGTATATGGGATCGGGGTGGAGATCGCCGAGGATGACAGATGCGTGCGCTCCCATCTCCCGGGAGACGGACAGGACCCAGTATCGGACCTTGCGCTGGAAGGGGGCGGAGAGCTTGGGGGATGCAGATACCGAGGACGTCCCGGTCGCCGGCAGTCACGTTCAGCAGGTTCGAAGGGACCGCCGGTGGCGATCCCGAGGTCGAGGACGGACTTGCCGCTTTCGATGGACGGGAACACGAGTCCGACTGCCTCTGCAGGGCAGGACCAGCCGGTGGTCCCGGATTCGGCGTCGAGCGGTCGGCACTTGTGCCGTTCCGGTCGGTCACGGTGATCCGTCGTTTCAACGGGCAGGGCATGCCGGCACCCGCATCGCGGTACGATCGTCCTGCTCGAGATCATCTTTGCTCGAACGAGGGACGGGTGCCGGAGACCGAGACGACGGGCGAGATCGTCGTCATGTGGTCCTGGAGAGCCCCGTTGCCGGTGGACTTGTGTCAGGGCGCGATCAGGATGGGAAACGGGTGACCGTACCCCGCGAATAGTGGTTGAGCGGTGAAGCCGGCGTCCCGTCCCTGGAGAGCGGCGCCCGGGCTGAGACGTACGCGCCGGCAAACAGGGGAGTCACGCCAGACGGCGGACCCCGGTCAAGGGAGAGACGGCCGATCGAACCGGGCCGCCCAAGATCAATTCCTGCGGGAGTGCGCGCGGCCTGGACGTTTTCGGGATCCTGCGTGCGGCGAGGGGGCCGGATCACAGCGTGTGCGTGCTGCACCACGACCGTCGCACACCCCTCGTGACAGGGCCCTCCTGCCGACCACTCTCCCGTGACACGCGTCCAACTTCTCGTCGCGACGAAGTATTCCGGCCACGATAGTCCGGCTACCGCTGACCGCCCTCGGATCGCTCTCGGGGCATGACTCGATCGAGCGGAGTGCCTGGCCGGTTGCCGGCGCATCTCCTCGCACCGTGCCCCTGGCATCCGGTGTGAACCGCCCGGGTGGCAGCGACGGGGGCCTGGCGATAGCGCGGCTTCTTGAGCGGAGGACGTCTCGATGCCTTGCACCGTGACGGCGGATAGCGACCGACCGGTTCGAACCGCTGCCCCCGAAGAACCTCAAACCCGGTCGTCAGGAGAAAAGGTCGTTCACCGTCCTTCCTGGCGGGAGAGGGCGACCTTGCGGACCCCTGTCATCTGCTGGAACGTCGCTCCCTGGGCCACCTGATCCCGTACTACAGGTTCGTCCAGGACGCGCGAGCCGGCGATGATGTGTGCGCCGTGCTCGAACAACACCGGGGAGAGCGGGGTGCTCGGCCCGAGGATCATCACCAGCGCCCCGGGACGGCAGAGTTCCAGGAGCCCGTCGAGGGAGTGGTTGATCAGCGCACTCCCGGTGATGGCGACGACATCCGCTCTGGGAATCAGATCGCGTGCGGAATCCTCCGGATAGTCGTCTCCGGAGGGTCTCTGCTCGATCACCCAGAGATGACCAGCCGTCTTCCGGAGTCGGGGGATGAAGGGGAAATGACCCACCAGCGCGACCCTCTTACCACGTCCCCGCTCCGCCAGCACATCGGCGGCATTGATGTCAACCGCAATCCCTTCGTCGATCTCCAGGAGTGAATTGATCGCGGCGACACCGATACTGGCCTCGATCGGGTTAGGGGAGAGGGCGTACTCTGCCAGCTCGAGGGCGCTTTTACGGTGCAGGGATCCCGCTTCACGCACCGGGATCAGCGTATCGTGAGGGGTGCAGGGATTGATGGTCGTGGCAAGGCCGCAGTACCGGCTGCAGGCCATCGTCCAGTGCGCACCCACCAGCACGGACCGTGCGGGTGCGTCGTCAGGGAGACTGGCCAGCAGATCTCTGATGATGGTCAGGTCGAGCCCCCCATACCGCCCCGGCCCCCCTGACCGGGATGGCCGTCTCCACCGATCGGTTCTTCGCTCCTGCGCTTGGCCATCTTCGTCGGAACCTCCAGGGCAACTCCGGCACCCCTGCATCGTAAAGAATACTCCATGATCCTGGCGATTCGCCGGGGGCACCCGCCACTGTATCTTCGCCGTGTTCACGGATAAGTCGTGCGCCCGGCGTGAGTTCTCACAGGCCCGTCGGCCGGGCCCGGGACAGAAGAGACGGGGACCCGTTCCCGTTCTCGATACGTCCCTCCGTTTCACGCCGACGGCGCGGGGAGTCCAGGCCCGACCGCGATACCCCGGATACCCGGCACCCGGGTCGAGCGGGAACGGGGTGTAAACGTTGACTCCGGCGGTGCGGTCGAACGGCCCTCCTTCACGCCGTCGTCCCTCCTGATCCGGCACCCCGAGCCCGTCGAGGCACCCGGAGCCCGGTTCAGCGTGGATCGGGGAGCAGCCCGGGCGATCCACGGCGAAGAGCCGGGTCGGCGACCCCTCGCCGGCAGGGATGACCTGCCGCGGTGCTCCTGCGTCGACGTCCCCCGGGCAATCGCTCCCTCGCCGACCGTCGCCTCCTGCCCAGTACGGGGCCGGGCGTGTCGTGCGTGCTGCCGACCACACCGCACGCACACCGTTCGAGCGGGGACGCGGAGCGGCAAGGAACCCGTGATCCCACGATGGATCCCGGTATCCCTGGGACAACCCACACCCGACGAAGCCCGTGCGGGGTGACGGAAGACCGGTCACCGACGACGATGCTCTGAGCAGGTGGTCTCCGTGCACGAGGGGGCCTCCGCTCACGTCACCCGTGGGGGGGGCTCATCCACGCGCGGGGCAGTTCCCGGGGAACTGGCAGGACTGGCACCGTCGAGGCCGGACAGGGCCGGTAGCCGGCGGTCGATCGAACGGGTGTCCGGGAGATCGACCGGTGGATCGGGGCCGCTTTCACCACGATCGTCATCGTCGACCGGGAGAACGGGGTCCCATCGTGCCGGCAAAGGCGACATGGACCGTGCGAGGGTCCTTGCTGTGCGGGTGCCTCCCGAACTGACCGCCGTGGGCCCCCGGGGCATGCGAGTGCGCGTCTCCAATTCGGGACCTCGGGGTCCTTGAACAACCATACCTTTTTGTATCGGTTCGATTACAGGTAATGCGATTGTCGACCGCTGCGCCCCAGGGTATCAGGTACTCCGTCACCAGGAATCCGGTGATCGTGATCGACGCCTTCGAACGGCCCGTCCTTATCAGCCCCGACCTCAGGGTAGCGCTGGGCCTCCGTCCCGAGGACCCGATCCCCGGATCGCTCCGCGAGATCATGGACGATTCCTCTGCCCAGCGCGTCCATTTCGCCCTGCTCAACCGTAACGCGGGCGACAGCGGGACGCTACCCATCCGGCTCGCATGCAGGGCCGCCGGGTTTCACGACGCAGCGGCGGAGGTGCTCCCGACCACCGGGGGCGGGGCCGTCCTGGTCGTCTCGCTCCCGCCGGGGCCGTGGTCAACGGAGGACACGTCCCGGTTCCTCGAACAGAGCCGTGACCTGGTCTTCTCCGTTCTCATCCACCCGGCCGTCACTGTACGGTACGTCAATGCTGCGTTCAGATCCCTGACCGGCCACGAGCCGGAGACCTTCTACAACGAGCCGTTGCGTCTCCTGGAGTCGGTCCACCCGGACGATCGGACAGATGTCTGCTCCGCGTTCCAGACTCTCGAGCGCTTCGAGTCCCCTGTTACCTTCCGCTTCCGCCACCTGAACGGCGAGTGGCGCCGGCTCGAGGTCGTCGCAACCCCCACGATCGACGACGGGGGGCGGGTGGTCGCCGTAGACGGCATCACGAGGGATATCACGGCCCGAGCCCGGACAGACGAACAGTTCCACCTGTTCGCCGAACGTTGTCCCGACATGATCTTCCGCGTCGGCCTGCACCCGTCCCTCAGGACCGAGTACGTAAACCCAGCCTGCCGGGCGGTGACCGGGTGGACGGCAGACGAGCTGAACGCCGACCCGTTGGTCCTGCTCCGTCATGTCCACCCCGACGACCGGACGATCCTCGAGGAATTCTGGGCTCGGCCTGGAGAGTCCCGCGACGGCCCGCTCCGTTTCAGGATCCTCGACCCTCACGGCAACCCGCGCCTTATCGAGCAGTCCGTCGTCCCGGTGAACGATGACTCCAGCAGGCTGATCGCGATCGAGGGCGTCTGCCGCGACATCACCGACCAGCAGGCGGTCGAGGATTCGCTCCGGTGCATGAACCGCCGGATAGGACTGCTCTCGTCCATCACCCGCCACGACATCCTGAACCAGCTGACGGTCCTGCAGGGGGCGCTCGAGCTTGCCGATATGGGCGAGAAGGATCCCGAGCTCTCGTGGTTCCTGGCCAGATCGCGGGAGGCCGCGAACTTGATCCAGCGCCTGGTCGAATTCACGCGGGACTGCCAGGAGGTCGGGCAGGCGGGTCCGGCCTGGTTGTCGATCGGGGCGACTATCCGGCGAGCGGCATCCTCGTTCGCCGGAGAGGATGTCGAGATCGTCGTCCCGGAGGACGGTGGCGAGATCCTGGCTGAACCGCTGATCGAGAAGGTCTTCTTCACACTCATCGATAATGCGCTCCGCCACGGCGACGGGGTCGAGACGATCCGGTTCCGGGTCGAGGGCCTCCCGGACGGGACGGGCCTGATCGTCTGCCAGGACGACGGCTCGGGTGTGCCGGCGGACCAGAAGGACCGGATATTCGAGCGGGGCATCGGCCGGAACACGGGCCTGGGTCTCTACCTGGCCCGCGAGATCCTCGGGATCGCCGGGATAAAAATTACGGAGACGGGGGAGATCGGCGAGGGTGCGCGCTTCGAACTCCGTGTACCCGCCTGCGCATACCGTTCCCCGGACCGCGATCGGCCCCGGATGCACCAGGCGACCTGAACCCCGGTGGCAGCACCCGTCGGGAGGGCCCCATTCCCCGGCGTCAACCGGTCTCAGCCTGGTCTGCCGGGCAATAATTGCAGATCGAGAACCAGAGGTCCCCCTCCTTCTCACGGATCGGGCAGAGGAACGCTCCGCGCCGTTCCTCGACGCGGAACCCCCCGGGGAACGGCGTGCCGACGGGGTGGCCCGGGCGCTCGAGGACGAACATCGAGAACCCGGCCAGGAGGTAGTAGAAGAGACGGTGTCGGGGAGAATTGAAGTGTGCGTGGCGGTCGGGCAGCTCGTCTCGCTCGAGGCACCCCCGGGGTACCATCGCCCAGAACTCCAGGCATCGCCCCGGGTGCGTGATCGGAGCCGTCAGCCGCTCGAATGCTCCGGCGCGGTGCATCCGGAGGAGATCGTGGTGGGCCCCGAAGACCTGCGCCACGAAGTACGGCCGGATCGCCTCCCGGTAGGGCGAGGGGAGGCGATCGACCTCGTTCCTGAGGTGGGCGCCGATCACCTGGAGGTCGATGGGCGGGAACCGGGTCACGGCACCCGCGATCGCGGTACCGAGCGCCCCCCTCGTCCTGGCTGCCGCGCACCGTTCGCAGACGGCCACCGGATCCATGCAGACATCTCGGCGTGGAACCGGTTGAAGCTGGCGCCCGTCCCCTGCCGAGCTACACCTCGCACCGGCGCCGCGCCCTCCCCGGGGCGCCGCGTCCCCGGGCGACCGGCACGTTTTTCGGGTCGTCTGGTGTACCTGAGGAGGGGAATTCAAGTGAGCGTGAAAACGGAAGTGATGACCCAGATAGCGGCCCTCGTGACGGCCGCGTTCGGACTGGTGGCCGCCCTCGCATGGAACGGAGCGATACAGGCGATCTTCAAGGAAGTATTCGGGACGACCGATACGATCACGGGAAACCTGGTCTACGCGGTCGTCGTGACGATCGTCGCGGTGATCGCGACGATGCTGATCGCCCGCTCGGTCGCGACGTCCAAGACCGAGAGCTAGACGCGGCCTCTCTCCCTTTTTCCTTCCCCGCCGGACTCGGACCGGCGTGTGTGTTCTGCCCCGCCCCGCGGGGTCGGCCGGGGTGCTTCAGCTCCCCTGCCTGCTGGCGGACCAGTGGGCGGCGACGAAGAGCCGGACCACCTCGGCCGCGACGGCAGCGGTCTGGCCGTCGTCGATGGGGCAGACCTCGACGTAGTCGAATCCGGACGCGAGCGGAGCCAGCCGTTCGACCGCTGTCCTGACGTCGTACGGGGTGAGCCCGAACGGCTCGGGCGTGCCGAGCCCCGGCGTCAGGCAGCAGTCGATCGCGTCAGCATCGATCGAGAGGTAGAGGGATCGGCGCCCGATCGCCTCCTCGACCTCGGTGAGGACTGCACCGATACCGGCCCGGCGCACCTCGTCGGCGGAGAAGCAGAGCAAGTCCCCGGCGAACCGGTACTGCTCGCGGTCCCCCGAGCGGGCGCCGATGATGACGACCTTGTCCGTCGTTTCCTCGCTGACGACCCGGTTCGTGCAGGCGTGGTTGAACCTGGTCCCCCGGTACTCGCTCCGGAGGTCGAGATGGGCGTCGAGCACGACGTACCACTCCGGGCGGACAGCCGCCGCCGCCCCGATCGTCAGGGTGTGCTCGCCCCCGAGCAGGACCGGGACCTTGCCGTCGCGGACGATACCACTCACGGCCCCCCGGACCTCTTCGACCATCTCGCCGGGGAGGACGGGCACCTCGAGGTCGCCCAGGTCGCAGAGAGGGACCTGGTTCATGTCCAGGTCGAACGCCGGGACGTACGGTTCAAAATTGTAGGTGACCTCCCGGATCGCCCGGGGGCCGAAGCGGGTACCGGGACGATACGACGTGGTATTGTCGAACGGGACGCCGAGGAGCACGTATCGGGCGTCCTCGTAGCTCGCCAGGGCGTCGGCGAAGCGAAAACTCTGAACCTCGGGCATACCCATCAGGTGTGCCGCGGCCCATATCGAGCTTTCTCCGTCGTTCCGGCAGCTCAGACTCGCAGGGAGGTTCAGTCCAGTTTACGCTTGCCCATGGACTCGATGTACATGATCTCCTTGCCCGGCTGGATCTCCCCCTGCTTCTCGGCCGGGATCTCGATCTCGAAGTTGGCGAAGTCCTTCATGTCCATCATCTGGGCGGTTGTCCCGGCGACCGAGAGGACCTGCGCAGACTTTCGTTCGACGATCGGCACGTAGGTCTTCGCTCCGACAGGCTGCACGATCGAACGCTTGACCCCGTCGAAGAGGCCCATCACCTCTATCCGGGCCTTCGCCGCGCCGTGCTTGCCGGGTTTCGAGATCGATATCGAGAGGATCTTCGATGGCTCGTCATCGACCACGACGTACCGCCCTTCCTTCAGCTTGCCGACTTCCGTCTGCTCTTTCATTCTGTAACACCGTCACCTGCGAAAATGCAGTAGTAATTTATCTTGATTGGGCTACATAAATGACTCGGAGTTGCCACGGGTCCCCGGCGTTTTCAACGGGAGTGTTGCGCCGATTGGAGCCCGGAACGGCGACCTTTCGAGGGGTGTCATGGAGTTCTGCCAGGCATGCGAGGCGATCGCGGCGGCGGTTGAAGAGGTTGCCCTGCCGCTCGTGAACACGAGGGAGGGCGGGACGTCCGTGGGGATCGGCGCGGCGCAGTCCGAGACCAAGCTGCTCGATAAGGTGGCCGAGGACGCGGTGATCGAGCTCCTGCGCGAGTTTGGCCTCTGCAGGACGCTCATCTCCGAGGAGTGCGGACGGATCGAGATCGGTGGGGACGCCGGGACCATCTTCCTGGACCCGATCGACGGCACCTACAACGCGCTCTCCGGTATCCCCTTCTTCGCCCTCTCGATCGCCTACGCCGAGAACGGCCAGGTGATCCGGGGTTACGTCCGAGATCTCGCGAACCGCGAGACCTTCACTGCCGAGCGGGGACACGGGGCCAGGCTGAACGGGGCGCCGATCACCTCGTCGAGGACGGACCTGCTCGAGGAATCGGCGATGTCGATCTACGGGCGGAAGTTCGATCCGGCGAACGTGATGGACCTGGGACGCACCGTCCGCCGGTGGCGCCTGCTCGGAGCCTCTGCCCTGGAGCTCTGCTACGTCGGTGCCGGTCGGCTCGACGGATTCATCGACCTGCGGGGAACTCTCCGCGTCACCGATGCGGCCGCCGGGATGCTGGTCTGCAGCGAGGCCGGCGGCATCGTGACCGACCGGGACGGCAGCATCCTCCGCTTCCCCGACGAGGTCAGGATCGGGCGCTGCCTGGTGGCAACGAACGGCCCCCTCCACCGGAAGGTCGTCGAGTACCTGCGCTGACCCATGAAGGCCCTCTTCCGTTCACGTATCGATATGCCGACGGCCCTCGAGATGACGCGGGGGCTCGCCGAAGGGCTCGCCGCCCGCGGCATCGAGGTCGTGTACGATGCCGGCACGGGTGCCGCGCTCGGTGCTCCCGGCGAGCCGATCGCGTCGACCGACGCGAACGTCGTGGTCTGCGTCGGCGGGGATGGCACGATCCTGCTCGCGGTCCAGGAGATGGGGCGTCAGCGCCCCCTGATCGGCATCAACTGCGGGGAGGTCGGTTTTCTCGCCGATCTGGAGCCGGGCGACGCCATGACCGCGCTCGCACGGATCGCGGAAGGTTTCGAGGTCGAGCGGCGGATGCGGATCACGCTCTCGCTCGAAGGAGCCCCGATCGGGACGGCCCTGAACGAGGCCGTGATCATGACCAGCCGTCCGGCAAAGATGCTCAGGTTCTCGGTGATCTACGACGATCAGCCCTCCGAGCGGTTCCGCGCCGACGGGCTGCTCGTCGCGACCCCCACGGGTTCGACCGCCTACGCGATGTCGGCCGGCGGCCCGCTCGTCGACCCGAGGATCGAGGGGTTCCTCCTCGTGCCGCTCGCACCGTACATGCTCTCGTCCCGACCCCACCTCATCTCGAGCGACCGGACGGTCGAGTTCGCGCTCGAGTCCGCGAAGCCCGCCCACCTGGTGATCGACGGGCAGGTGCAGATCGAACTCGACCCGCACGCCCGGCTCAGGGTCGAGCGGGCGAGCGATCCCGCGCTCTTCATTGACGTAGGCCGGAACTTCTTCGAGAAGGTCGAGCGCAAGCTCCGGCGGCTCTAGCGCCTCCCCCCGCGGCTCTGGCCCCGACGCCTTTATGCCGCTCGGCGACGAGGACTCTCTTATGACAGATGCTGCCTGTGACTACGTCGCCCTGTCCTCGATCCTCAAGACCTATCTCGGGCTCGAGGGCTCGCCGGTCGCTTTCGGGTTCGCGCACACCAGGGAGGAGATCCCCGCCGGGATGGAGGAGGTCTCCGAATCCTTCCGCCACTGCAAGATGGTCTCGATCGCCCGTCACGAGGGGAAGGCCTTCTACGCGACGGTCGGAAAGCACCTCTGCAACGGGGGCGCCTGGGCGCTCGGGCTCAAGCCGCTCACCGAGTCCCTCAGGACCGGCGACTTTTACTACCGGCTCGGCAAGTTCTCGTCCCGCGCCGCCTGTCGCCGGACCATCGACCGGATCCCGCACCTCGTGGAGAACGAGACCTATGCCACGATGTACGCACCGCTCGAAGCGGCCCCGTTCGAACCCGAGATCGTGCTGATCGTGACGAAACCCATCGCGATGCTCAAGCTAGCCCAGGCCTCGCTCCACCACCTGGGCGGGCGCATCGAGGCGAACTTCGCCGGGATCCAGTCGATCTGCGCGGACTCGACCGCCCAGACCTTCCTCACAGGCCGGCCCAACTTCTCGCTCGGGTGCGACGGCTCGCGCAAGTTCTCGGGGATCCAGGAGCACGAGATGGTGATGGGCTTCCCCGCCGAGCTTCTGCCCGAACTCGCAGACGCCGTCGCCTGCGTCACGGAGGCCCCCGGCTCGGTCACGAAGCACTGATCAGAACACACACGACGGGCCGATTACGGGAAGGGCATCCGCCCGACCAGCGGCTGGGCGTCGTTCCGCGTGCGTCGGCCCCGGGCCCCGCGAGGGTGCGGGACCGGCATCCTACTCTTTCTTGCCCCCGAGGAAGTCCGCGATGTCCGAGAGGATCCCGCTGCTCTTCTTCTCCTCGTTGGGCCGCGCCTTCCCCTCGAGGTCCAGTATCCGGCCGTAGAGCTCGCGCTCCTCGTCGGAGAGGTGGCGGGGGACGACGAGCCGGACCCGGACCAGCAGGTCGCCGGGGCGTCCTCGCCGCTTCACGCCCTCGCCCGGGATCCGGAGGGCGGTGTTGTGCTGGATCCCGGCCGGAACCTTGAGGTCGACCGCCCGCCCGTCGATCGTCTTGACCTCGACCGTCGACCCGAGCGCTGCCTGTGCCGGGGAGATCTCGACCGCGCTCTCGAGGTTGTCGCCCTGACGGGTGAACCCCTTGTGAGGGAGCACCCTGATCTCGATGTACAGGTCCCCGTTCGCCGCCCCGTACTCACCGGCCTCGCCGTAGCCCTCGACCCGCAGGCGCATGCCGTGCTCGATCCCGGGCGGTATCCGGATTGAGACCTTTCGCTTGACCCGGTGGGTGCCCGCCCCCGCACAGGTCCGGCATGGTTTCTCCGGCACACGCCCCCGCCCCCCGCACCGGGGACAGGTCGACATCCGCACCATCTGGCCGAAGATCGACTGGGTCGCCTGGCGGATCTGGCCGGTCCCGCCGCACTGGGAGCACGTGACGACCTTCTTCGTGTCGCTCCCCGTGCCGTCGCACGTCGTGCAGGGCTCGGTGTGCCAGACCTCGACATCGCGTTCGGCCCCGGCGACGGCATCCTCAAGCGGGATCTGGAGCCGCATCAGCAGGTCTCCGCCGCGCTGGGGGCCGCGGGCCTGGTACCCCCGCGCGCCGCCGAAGAACGCGTCGAAGATATCGCCGAACCCGGCGAAATCGGACGAGAAGCCGCCCTCGAACCCCCCGCCGGCGTAGGACCCCTTCGAGGCGTGGGTGAAGGTCTCGTGGCCCATCCGGTCGTACTGCGCCCGCTTCGCGGGGTCTGAGAGGGTGGCGTAGGCCTCGTTGATCTCCTTGAACCGTTCCTCGGCCCCCTCCTCCTTGCAGACATCGGGGTGGTACTGCCGCGCGAGGTTTCGGTACGCCTTTCGGATCTCCTTCTCGTCCGCCGTCCGGGGGATCCCCAGGCGCTCATAGTAGTCTCGTGCGGCCATCCTGCGAGCGCCCCTCACTCTTTGACGTCGTAGTCCGCGTCGACGACCGTGTCGCCCTCAGGGGGGGCATCGGCTGCTTCTGCGTCCCCGTCCGCCTGCTGGGAAGCGGACGCCTCTGCCTGAGCCTTCTGGTAGAGCTTGGTCGTCGCCGCGTAGAGGGCCTCGGAGAGGGACTCCATCTCGCGCTTCATCGCCTCGAGGTCGTCGTCTCCGAGCGCCTTCTTGAGCCGGCCGGCGGCCTCCTCGACCTTCGTGCGGTCCTCGGCGTCGAGCTTGTCGCCGCTCTCCTTGAGCATCCGCTCCGCCGAGAAGACCGCGGTGTCCGCCTGGTTCCGGATCTCGATCTCCTCTTTCTTCTTCGAGTCCTCGTCCTCGTAGGCCTTCGCCTCGTCGACCATTTTCTTGATCTCGTCGTCCGAGAGCCGCTTGGAGCCCTTGATCGAGATCGCCTGCTCGTTCCCCGTGCCGAGGTCCTTGGCCGAGACGTGGATGATCCCGTTCGAGTCGATGTCGAACGTGACCTCGATCTGCGGGATCCCGCGAGGAGCCGGCGGGATGCCGGTGAGCATGAACCGGCCGAGCGTGAAGTTGTCTTTCGCGAGCGCCCGCTCGCCCTGCACCACGTGGATCTCGACCGAGGTCTGGCCATCGGCCGCGGTCGAGAAGATCTGGGACCTGCGGGTCGGGATGGTGGTGTTCCGCTCGATCAGCTTGGTCGCGATCCCGCCGAGGGTCTCGATCCCGAGCGTGAGCGGGGTCACGTCAAGGAGCACGATGTCCTTGGCCTCCCCGGTCAGGACGGCGGCCTGGATAGCGGCGCCGAGGGCGACGACCTCGTCGGGATTGACGCTTTTGTCGGGGTCCTTGCCCATGACCTTCCTGACGGTCTCCTGGACGAGCGGGGTCCGCGTCTGGCCCCCGACGAGGAGGACGTGGTCGATCTGGTCGGGCGTGAGCTTGGCGTCCGCGAGCGCCTGCTTGACCGGGCCGATCGTGGAGTCAACCAGCCCGCCGACCAGCTGCTCGAACCTGGACCGGGTCAGGTCGATGTCCAGGAACTTCGGTCCCGTCGCGTCGGTCGTGATGTACGGCAGGTTGATGTTCGTCTTCTGGACCGTCGAGAGCTCGATCTTCGCGTTCTCGGCTGCGTCGCGGAGACGCTGCATCGCGATCAGGTCGTTCTTGAGGTCGATCCCGGACGACTTCCTGAACTCCTCGACCAGGTACTCGATTATCTTCTGGTCGAAGTCGTCGCCGCCAAGCCGGTTATTGCCCGCGGTCGACTTGACCTCGAAGACGCCGTCGCCGAGCGTCAGGATCGAGACGTCGAAGGTGCCCCCGCCCAGGTCATAGACCAGGACCGTCGCGTCGTTCTCCTTGTCGATCCCGTAGGCGAGCGCGGACGCGGTCGGCTCGTTGATGATCCTGAGGACCTCGAGGCCAGCGATCTTGCCGGCGTCCTTGGTCGCCTGCCGCTGCGCGTCGTTGAAGTAGGCCGGGACGGTGATCACGGCCTTGAGGATCGTCTCACCGAGATAGGCCTCCGCGTCCAGCTTCATCTTCTGCAGGACCATCGCGGAGATCTCCTGGGGCGTGAACGACCGGTCGTCGATCGCGACCTTCTCCGAGGTCCCCATCCGCCGCTTGATCGAGATGACTGTCCGCTGCGGGTTCGTGACCGACTGGCGCTTCGCGAGCGACCCGACCAGCCGTTCGCCCTCCTTGGTGAACGCGACCACCGACGGGGTGGTGCGGCTCCCCTCCGCGTTCGGGATCACGGTGGGCTGGCCGCCTTCCATGATCGCCATGCACGAGTTCGTGGTACCGAGGTCGATACCGAGCACCTTTTCTTTTGCCATATTGTTCACTCCGTGTTCTTGGATACTGCGACCTTTGCGTACCGGATGACCTGGCCGTTCATGCAGTAGCCCCGCGTGATCTCGTCGATCACCGTCCCGTCAGGCTCATCGGACGGTACCGTCGCGATGGCTTCGTGGAAGGCGGGGTCGAACTGTTGGTTGAGGCAGACGATCGGGGTCACGCCGCGCCGCTCGAGGAGAGCGCCGAAGAGCTTCCGGATCTGCGAGAGTCCCGTCCGGAGCCCTCCGTCGTTTGCCTGCTCGGCCCTTTCCAGGTTGTCGTAGACCTCGAGCATCTCGCAGATCACCTGCTGGACGGCGGCGATGACCCGGTCCGCCTGGTCCCTCGCGGACCGCTTCTTGTAGTTCTCGAAGTCAGCGGCGAGCCGGAGATGCCGTTCGTTCAGCTCCTCGTAGGCCGACCGGAGCGCGGCGAGGGTCTCTTCCGGGGATTCGGCGGAATCGGACCCGCCCGGGCTCTGTTCTGGTAATTCCTCGTCGGTCGTCATACGTGGTCCGAGAATATGTTGTATTGTGGTTCTATATAAACTTTGACTATCGGGATCACCCCGAGCGGCGGCGGAAAATCTCCAGATGGATGATTAAAGACCGGAAATCGCTTTTCTTTGCGATTCGGGGCCAGCCTGCCTCCGGGCAGACCATCCTTTTTTATGACCGGCGCCAAACTGAAGCACCATGTCGACCGCACTCCTCTCGGTCTGGGACAAGACCGGGCTCGTCGATCTCGCCGGCCAGCTGGTCAGACACGGCTTCCGCATCCTCTCGTCGGGCGGCACCGGAACGGCGCTCAAAGAGGCCGGGATCCCCTTCACCGAGGTCTCCGCCTATACCGGCGCCCCGGAGATGATGGACGGACGGGTCAAGACCCTCCACCCCCGCATCCATGGAGGCCTGCTGGGGAGGCGGGGGATCGACGACGCGGTCATGCAGGCGAACGGGATCGAGCCGATCGACCTGCTCGTCGTCAACCTCTATCCGTTCGAGGCGATGCGGGACCGGGAGCTCCCGCTCTACGAGCTGATCGAGTTCATCGACGTCGGTGGCCCCGCGATGATCAGGGCCGCTGCGAAGAATTATCGCGACGTCGCCGTGGTGGTCGACCCCTCCCAGTACGGCCGGGTCCTCGAGGCGCTCGGGCGCGGCGGCTTCTCGGATGGCGATCGACTCGCCCTGGCCCGGACGGCCTTTGCCCGCACCGCCGCCTACGACGCGGCGATCAGCAATCACCTCCAGGCACCGGACGGCGGGTTCCCCCCCGTCCTCACCCGGCAGTGGACCGGTGGGCGCCCCCTCCGCTACGGCGAGAACCCGCACCAGCAGGCCGCCGTCTACGGCGAGGGGGGGATCGCCGGCGCCGTGCCCCTGCAGGGGCGCGAGATGAGCTACAACAACTACCTGGACACCCACGCCGCAGTCGGGCTGGTCCGGGAGTTCGAGGAGTGTGCCGCCGTGGTCGTCAAGCACAACAACCCGTGCGGCGCCGCGCTCGGTTCCGACCCGCTGGAGGCCTACGTCGCGGCCCGCGAGGTCGACCCGCTCTCGGCCTACGGCGGCGTGGTCGCGCTGAACCGCCCGGTCGACGTAGCCCTCGCGGGGGAGATCGTCTCGACTTTCATCGAGGTGCTCGCCGCTCCTGAGATCTCGGGGGAGGCGCTTGGCATCCTCGCCGCGAAGCCGAACCTCCGCGTGATCCGAATCGGCACGCCGGTCCCCGGCGACGAGATTCGCACGATCGACGGTGGCGTCATGGTGCAGAGGACGCCGCCGTTCTCGGAGGACTGGGACGTGGTCACGAAGCGCGCCCCAACGCCCGGCGAGGAGGCAGGACTCCGCTTCGGGCTTCGGGTGGCGGCCCACGCGAAGTCCAACACCGTCGTATTTGCGAACGCGCGGCAGGTGCTCGGGATCGGGGCCGGGCAGGTGAGCCGGGTCGACGCGGCGAGGATCGCCGTCGAGAAGGCCCGCCTTTCTCTCGTCGGCTCGTCCGTCGCCTCGGACGGGTTCCTCCCGTTCCCGGACACGCTGGAGCTGGCCTCCGGGGCCGGCGCCACCGCGCTCGCCCAGCCCGGGGGCTCGATCCGCGATGACGAGGTGATCGATGCGGCCGACCGGCTCGGCGTGGCGATGGTCTTCACAGGAGTCCGGCACTTCCGGCACTGAAAAAAGGGGGACTGCAGGAGAGTCAGGCGATACGGTCGCCTGCACCGGCGCCGGGTGTGCAGGAGTAGACCTCCTCGACCGTCAGGATCAAGAGGGACTTGGCCGGGTAGGTCTCCTTCTTTGCCCGGATCTTTGCTCGCACCTGCTTGTACTCGGGCCCCTCCGTCCTGACGTCGACCCGGCCCTTGACCTGGAAACACTGCTTCGAATCGGGATCGTAGGCGAAGATCGCCATCCTCGGGTTCTCCAGGACGTTCGCGAGCGTCTTCTTCATGTAGTTGTCCCCGATCCAGATCTGGTCGTTCTCCTTGATCTCGACGAACGCGATCGGGACGACGTTCGGCGTCCCGTCCCGCCCCGCAGTCGCGACCGAGAAGACCCTGTTCTTCTCGAAGACCGCCTTTACCTCGTCGCTGATGAGCACCATTGTCTCTCGTCTCCGCGCCCTCGGGCGCCGTGTCTTTCATGATCGTCGCGGGTAAAATCTTTTTTCCTCGCCGGGGTCCCGCGGGTATCCTTAAATCGGCTCTCCGATCATAACTGATATCACGGGGGAGGTATACGTGGATTATGGCTCTCTGCTGGAAAACTCGGGCGGTTTCGTGCTCGCCTCGATGGCGGACGCGCCCCGGCGGGGGCTCGCGCTGGTCCTGCTCTTCTTCCTCGCCACCTCGTCCTTCTGGGCGCTGCCGTTCGCCATTCCGATCGACGGCCCCGTCCGGTTCGTCTCGGTCGTCGGCATCGTCGCCGCCTCGTTCGCCTCCTGGCTCGTGCTGTCCGGGTACCTCCATCGCATCCTCCTCCACCCTCGCGCCCCGCCGACGCTCGAGGATTTCGCAGGGCTTGCGCTCTCCGGGGCACGGCTCTTCGCGGTCGCCATCGCCTACCTTTTCCCGCTCCTCGTTGTCCTGGCCGTCTTCGGAGGGATTGGGGTCGCCGGGATCCTGGCGAGCGGCCGGTCGCAGGACATGATAGGCCTCCTCTCCTCGATCACGACCCTGGGGCTCGGCGTACTGCTGGCCCTGATCATCTGGGTCGTGGTGGGGCTTGCCGGCTCGATCGGTCTCGTCCGCAGCGCGCGGGCCGGGGGGTTCCGGGCCGGGTTCGACCTCCCCGCCATCCTCGAGCATATCGGCCGGATCGGATGGGCCGATTACGTGGTCGCCCTGGTCCTCTTCTGGGGGGTGCTCGGGTGCACCGTCGCGGGTATTGGGCTCCTCTCCGGCCTCCCGGTGGTCGGCGGGGTCGCGGCAGTCCTGGTCGGACCCGCGTGCCTGCTCTTCTCCGCCAGGTACCTCTCGCTCCTCTTCGACAGCGCCCCCGCTCTCTAGGTCCCGGCCAGGTATCGCGCGAAGACCCGGGCCCGGTCCAGGTCGCGCTCGTCAGGCCGTCCCCGGTTGATCCCACCGATCAGGCCGAAGATCGCGTAGGTGTCGTGCCCGCACAGACAGAGCTCCCCCGCCACCGGGAGGCCCCGCTCCTCGAGTGTGCGGCGGAGCGAGCGGTGAGAAAACCCGGAGAGGAACGCGACTCCCGCCGTCGAGAAGACGAAGGCCCGGGCTCCAGGTTCCACCTTCATCCGGGCGGCGTACGCGATGATGTCGGGGTGATGCCGCAAGCGGTAGATCCCGGACCCGAGCCCGACCAGGCTGTACCCCCGAAGGTCGGCCTTCCGCCGGTCACGCAGGTGAACCAGGTCAGCGCCGATCGCGTCCGCCATCGCCTCGGCGACGCGCTTCGTGTTTCCGTGGTGGAGTGACTCGTACACGATCACGGCCCGCATCAGGATCACCAGACAGGTACATCAACCTTCGACACGAAACGCTATCAAGATGATCGGAGACCCCGGGCAGGACAGCCCCTCGATCGGGATCGTGCTGGTGAACTGGAACGGCTGGCGTGACACGGTCGAGTGCCTGGAGTCCCTGCTCCGGTGCCCGCACCGCTCCTGGTTCGCGGTCTGCGTCGACAACGGCTCGGCGGACGGTTCGACCGAACGGATCGAGGCGTACTGCGCGGGAGACCTCCCCGCCACGTCCCCGTTCTTCGAGTACGACCCCTCCACGAAACCGGTGGCGTTCATGCGCGTATCCGGGCGGGACGCCTTATCACGGGCGCGGACGGGGCTGCCGGTCCCTGACCGGTCGGTGGTCGTGATCGAGAACGAGGCGAACCTCGGGTTCGCCGAGGCGAACAACCAGGGGACGCGCTTCGCGATGGCGGCACGCTCTCCCGAGTTCTGCCTCTTCCTGAACAACGACACGGTCGTCGACCCGGACCTTCTCTCCGAGTTTGTGCAGGCAGCCGCGCGCCACCCCGGGACCGGGTTCTTCGGGCCCAAGACCTACTACTACGACCACGGGGGCCGGCGAGACGTGATCAACTTCGCCGGCGGTTCGCTCGATCTCGTTCGCGGCCGGACCCTGCATATCGGCCAGAACGAGGTGGACCTGGGCCAGCACGACCGGGAGCGCGAGGTCGACTGGGTGGAGGGCTCCTGCCTGCTCGCGCGATCCCGTCTCCTGGACGAGATCGGGCTGCTCGACCCGTTCTACTTCGCCTACTTCGAGGAGAACGACCTGATCCTCCGGGGCCGCCGCGCCGGTGCGGGGGCGGTCTACGTCCCCCGGGCACGGCTCTGGCACAAGGTCTCGGCCTCGTCCAGGCGCTCCCCGACCAAGCTCTACTACCTGACCCGGAACCGGCTCTGGTTCGTCCGGCGATTCGCCACCAGGAACGAGCTCGCACGGTTCTACGCCTGGTTCTTCGGGTACCGGCTCTGGTTCCTGCTGGGCGTCTACCTGGTCCGGTACCTCAGCCGGCCCTCCGCCGGGGCGCTCCTCCGCGGCGCCCGGGACGGGCTCGGGCCGCTGCCCGACCGCCCGGCCACCTGACGCTCAACCGAGCAGCATCTGCTGGAACGAGCGTTCGTCGTACGGGCAGATGAGCTGGGCGAGCACGGCCTTCTGGACATGGAGCCGGTTCTCGGCCTCGTCCCATACCGCCGAGCGGCTCCCGTCCAGCACGCTGTCGGTGATCTCGTCGCCACGGTGGGCCGGGAGGCAGTGCATCACGATCGCGCCGCTCTTCGCGAGGTCCACGAGCGGGTCGTCGAGTCGGTACCCGGCGAACGCCTTCCGCCGCTCCGCCTCCTCCCCCTCGTCCCCCATCGAGACCCAGGCGTCGGTGAAGACGACGTCGGCACCCGTAACCGCGTCCTCCGGCGTCGCTGCGAGCGTGACCCGTCCTCCTGCGGCCCGCGCGCGGTCGAGGACCGCGGGGTCCGGGGCGTACCTGGCGGGGGAGGCGACGCGGACCTCCATCCCCGTCAGGCCCGAGGAGAGGACCAGGGAGTTGCAGACGTTGTTCCCGTCCCCGACCCAGGCGGCGACGAGCCCGTCGGTGCGGCCGAAACGCTCCCGGATCGTGAAGATATCGGCCAGGATCTGGCAGGGGTGCTCGCGGTCAGAGAGCCCGTTGATCACGGGCATGTCCGCGTGGGCCGCGAACTCCGTGATCGTCTCGTGCCGCCGGGCCCGGATCATCACGGCCGAGACGTAGCGCGACAGGACGCGCGCCGTGTCCGCGATCGTCTCGCCCCGCCTGAGCTGCAGGCTCTCCTGGTCCAGGAAGAGCGCGTGCCCGCCGAGCTCGAACATCCCGACCTCGAACGAGACCCGTGTCCGGGTCGAGGGCTTCTCGAAGATCATTGCCAGGCACCGGCCGGCGAGGAGCGGGAGACCGCACCCCTCGGCCCTCTCTGTCTTGAGCCGTGCCGCATCGGCCATCAGCCGCTCGAGGCTGGGGACCGAGACATCCAGGATGGAGATCAGGTTCTTCATCGGATCCTCCTCATGTGCTCGCAGCGCTGCTCGAGCAGGGCCCTCGTCCCGATATCGCGCCGGTGGCGGACCCCTCCCGTCACGCCCGACGCGGCCCGCTCGGCCACCTCCTCCGCCCCGTCGAGCGAGGAGGCCATCCCGACGAACGCGAGCGTGCGGGAGCGCAGGGTCCAGAGCCTGCCGTCCCGCTCCTCGACGTTGGCGTAGAAGAGCAGGGCCCCGGACGACGAGCCGATCCCGATCGGGGACGACGGCGCCGGGTTCCCCGGGTAGCCATCGGGCACCAGGTACTTGCAGACCGTGGTCCGGGCCTCGAAAACGGCGTCTCCAGCACCGAGGGTCCCGTCCGCGCACCGCCAGGCGATCGCCCCGAGGTCGGACGAGAGGAGGGGGAGGACGTTCATCGCCTCGGGGTCGCCGAACCGGGCGTTGAACTCGATAACCATCGTTCCCGTCGCAGTGTTCATGAACTGGCCGTACAGGACCCCGCGGTAGGGCACACCCTCGCCGGCCATGGCCCGGACGACCGCTTCCATGATCTCGAAAGCCCGGTCCCGGTCAGCCGGGCTGACGAACGGGAGTCCGTGATCGGCCATCGAGTACGACCCCATACCGCCCGTGTTCGGCCCGAGGTCCCCCTCGAGGGCACGCTTGTGATCCTGGACGAGGGGCATCGGGACCAGGCGGGAGCCGTCGACGAAGGCCTGGAGCGTGAACTCCTCGCCCTCGAGCCGTTCCTCGACCACCACCGGCCCGGCGAGCCCCGCGGCGTACGCGGCCGCCGCCTCGCGGTCGACCTGGTCCCCCATGACCCGGACTCCCTTGCCGCCGGTCAGGCCGGCCGGCTTGATCACGAGCTGGCCGGGGCTTTCCAGGACGTGGCGCGCGGCCTCCCGGGGGTCATGGAAGAGGGCGTGGGACGGGCACCCGGGGATCCCGTGGCGGACCAGCAGGTCACGGGCCCAGGCCTTGTCGGTCTCGATCCGGGCGGCCGCCCGGGTCGGGCCGAAGGCTGGGATGCCGATCTCGCCGAGCGCGTCGACCAGCCCCGCCTCAAGCGGGGCCTCGGGCCCGATCACCACGAGGTCGGCGCCCGTCTTGCGGGCGAACGAGACCACGCGCGGAACCTCGACCTCGGGCGCGATCAGCAGATCGTCGGCCAGCGGCGCGATCCCGGGGTTCTTCGTGGCCATGACGGCCGCGAGCCGTGCCGTCCCGTCGCGGGCGAGCGATTCCGCGATCGCGTGTTCCCGCCCTCCGCCCCCCACCAGCAGGTACTTCATAGGCGCGTCTACGTGTACAGAGGCGTTCACAAAATAAGCGGTTGCCGGTTCTTTTCAGCCGGCCAGCAGCTCCCGCGCCCGGACGAGGGCGTCGAGACGGACGCCTGCGGCGGCGAGCCGTTCCCCGGCGCCGCCCTCGCGGTCCACGATCGTGACCACGTGCTCGACATGGGCCCCGGCCCGCCGGAGCTCCTCCACGCCGTAGAGGGCCGAGCCCCCCGAGGTCGTGACGTCCTCGACAAGCAGCACCTCCCGGCCGGACACCTGGCCGATCACCAGGTCGGCGCGTCCGTGGTCCTTCGCGCCACTCCTGACGATCGCGAACGGCCTTCCGGTCACCAGTGAGACCGCGACGGCGAGCGGGACCCCGCCGACCGCTACACCGGCCACGACCTCGAAACCGGCGGTTTTCACGACCGCGCGGGCGAGGTCCGCGAGCAGGTCCGGGTCGGTCGAGGCCGTCTTGATGTCGACGTAGTATGGGCTCGTCGCCCCCGAGGCGAGCGTGAACGTTCCGAACGTGATGGCGCCGGCAGCGATCAGCCGGTCGGCAATGGGATTCCCTGTCACCATGGTTCCTCCTTGATCCCTGCCGCGTACCCGATCAGGTTCATCCCCCGGTGCAGGAGCGGCGTCAGCACGAGGACGAAGACCAGCACTGAGGGCGTGATGTTCGTCGCGATCCAGCCAGGGTCGACCAGCGCGAGCAGCGCGAACGCCCCGACGACAAGGTCGTACTGGTCCACGAGGGGCCACGCCTCACCCCGTTCCCTGCCCAGCCGCCGCTTGAAGAACGACTTCACGATGTCCCCGAGCAGGGCCCCGACCGCGAGCGCGGTCACCGAGAGGGGGGTGTGGGCCGGGAGGGGGACGGCAAGGGCGGTTCCCTGGGCGGCGATCTGGAGGGCGCCGCATCCGAGCCCGGCGATGATGCCAGCGGCGAACCCTCGCCAGGTCTTGCCGTTGCCGAGCAGCCGGTGACCGTCCCCCAGGACCCGCCCACCGTCGATCGGGCGTCCCCCGCCGAAGAGCGCCGCCACAGGGTTCGGGAGCCAGGCCGGGAGCATGATCCAGCAGGCCGCGAGCGCTGCGAGGAGAAGGGCGGCCGGCGTGAGTCCGTCGACGAGCGTCACGGGTTCAGCACGCCTCCTGCAGGCATGTAAGCATTAATGTAATGTAAGAGAAACTACTAGAAAACGTCGCCGGCAGGGCCCAAAGGCCATGTATCTGCCCGATCCCGGGAAGCTGGCCGGCGGTGGCAGCGCAGGGTGGATAGTGATGGTGGACAAGACGACGAAGAGCCTCTGCCCGTCCTGCGGGCGCGTCCTCGACGCGCGGGTCTTTGACGAGGGCGGGAAGGTCTGGATCGAGCGCGAGTGCCCCGAGCACGGTCGGATCCGTTCGCTCTACTGGTCCGACGCGGTGATGTACGACCGTTTCGACGGCTACTCCAGCATTGGCGAGGGGGTCGAGAACCCCCAGCGCGTCGTCCCCGCCGTGAACTGCCCCCACGAGTGCGGCCTCTGCTCCCAGCACCTCTCGGGGACCCTGCTCGCGAACATCGACGTGACGAACCGGTGCAACCTGAACTGCGACTTCTGTTTCGCGAACGCGCGCGCATGCGGATACGTCTACGAGCCGTCCTTCGAACAGATCGTCGGGATGATGAACCTGCTCAGGGCGCAGCGCCCCGTCCCCGTTCCGGCTGTCCAGTTCTCGGGAGGCGAGCCGACGATGCGGGACGATCTCCCCGAACTGGTCCGGTGCGCCAAGCAGCTCGGCTTCTCGCAGGTGCAGATCGCGACGAACGGCGTGCGGATCGCGAGGGAGGAAGGGTACGTCGAGTCGCTGAAAGCGGCCGGGCTCTCCACACTCTACTTCCACTTCGACGGGGTGACCCCCGAGACGAACCCGCAGATAGCGATCCACGAGCGCGCGATGGACCGGTGCGCGGCTGCGGGGATGGGCGTCGTGCTTGTCCCGACCATCATCCGGGGCCGGAACGACCACGAGGTCGGCGAGCTCATCCGGTACGCGGCGCGGCGGATCAGGGTCGTCCGCGGGGTCAATTTCCAGCCCGTCGCCTTCACCGGCGCCGCGAGCACCGACGACGTCGAGAAGGAGCGGTTCACGATCCCGGACCTTGCGACGGCGATCGAGGAACAGACGGGCGGGCTGATCCGGCAGGACGATTTTTACCCCGTCCCCTGTGTCCTGCCGATCACCCACCTGGTCGAGGCCTACACCGGCAGGCCTGCCGTGGCGTTCACGACCCACCAGCACTGCGGCGCGGCGACCTACGTCTTCGTCAACGACGGCACGATGGCCCCCGTCAACCGGCTCGTCGACGTCGACCTCTTCCTGGAATCGATCGACCGGATGGCGGACAAGTTCGCCATGGGAGGCTCCATCAACAAGTACCGGGCCCTCGTCGAGGGGCTCAACAACCTGCGGCGCGCGATGAAGAGGGACGAGACCGGCAAGTCCTCCGAGGTCTGGCGCCTCATCATGCAGGCGCTCGTCTTCCAGAACTTCGATGCGCTTCGCGACTTCCACTGGAACGCGCTCTTCATCGGCACCATGCACTTCATGGACTGCCACAACTACGACACGGAGCGGGTCCGCCGCTGCTGCATCCATTACGCGACCCCCGATGGACGCCTGATCCCGTTCTGCACCTACAACTCGGGCCCGGTCTACCGGGAACAGGTCTGGAGACAGTTCGCGCTCGCGGACCCCGTCCCGGCGGAACCCCCGTCGGGGGCGGCGGAGAGGGACGGGGCCTAGGGAAACCCGAGCTCGATCCCGGGACCGCACACCTCGAGCGCGACTTTCGCGATGGCGAGGTCCTGGATCGCCAGGCCGGTCGCGTCGAAGACCGTGACCTCGGACGCGGAGCGTCGCCCCTTCCGCCCCAGCACCACCTCGCCCAGCGTCCCCGCGAGACGGTCAGCCCCGATCTGGCCCCGGGCGATCGGCACGTTCACCTCTCCCGAGTGGACGGCCTGTTCCCGGTCGTCGACGTAGACCAGGGCACGCTCGAGCAGGGCGGGGTCCAGCTCCTGCTTCCCGGGGGCGTCGGCCCCGATCGCGTTGACGTGGGTGCCGGCGCGGACCCACTCGTTCCGGACGAGCGGCTCCCGGGACGGGGTCGTCGTGATCAGAAGGTCGCAGTCAGCGGCCCGCGCGAGCGTTCCGGCCCGAACGTCGAACGACGGGTTCTTCCGGGCGAAGGCCTCCGCCGTCGTCGCGCGCCGGCTCCAGACCCGGACGCGGTCGATCCCGAGCCAGGCGGCGGTCGCATCGAGCTGGGCCTGGGCCTGGCTGCCGGCGCCGACGAGCCCGACCTCGAGCCCGTCGCGCATCGTGCAGAGATGACGGGCGGCCACCGCCCCCGCCGCCCCCGTCCGCAGGTCGGTCAGCCTGGTCGCGTTCAGGATCGCGCGCGGCGTCCCCGTCGCCGGGTCGAGGAGGACTGTGAGCGCCATCACGGTCGGGAGGCCGCGCGCTGGGTTGCCCGGGTGGACGTTCACGACCTTTACGCCAGCGAGGCCGAGGGACGGGATGGAGGCGGGCATGGTCCGAAAGTCACCCCCCGGGAGGGCGACGTAGGTCTTGGGCGGTTGCACGACCTCGCCGCGCCCGTGCGCAGAAAAGACCTCCTCGATCCTCCTGTTGACGAGGGCGAGGTCGAGGTTCTGCTCGGGGCAGGAATGATACTGCATCGGGAGAGGCGTCTCTCCCGGACCTGTCTTCAACCTGCCTCAGGCCGTTTCGCCCCGGCGCCCAGAAGAATTCATCTTCGCCAACGCCGACCATGAAGATCCGGAGCTGGCACCGTGATTCACGTCATCCGCAAGCCGACCGACATCCCCGGAGACGACTCGACCTCGCAGGTCTGCGCCGCGCTCGATCGCCTGGGAGCCGCCTGGGAGGAGCTCGATCTCGACGACCTCGACCCGTTCGATCGCCCCCTCGAAGGGGCGCTTATCTGGGCCTGCGGCCTTCGGCAGGACGGGCACCAGTTCGAGGTCCTCCAGGCGCTCGCCCTCGTCAACCGGGTCGTGAACAGCCCGGATGCGATCGCGACCTGCGCATCGAAGGTTGCGACGACCGCGCTCCTGGTCCGGGCGGGCCTCCCCTCGCCGGCGACGGCCTTTCTCGGGTCGCGCGAACGGGCAGCGGCGTTTATCGCGGCTCGGGGGGGGCGAGCGGTCTACAAGCCGATCTACGGCTTCGACGGGCACGGGATCCGGCTTATCACGGAGGCGGACGACCTGGAGGAGCCGCCGTACTACCTTCAGGAATATGTTCCGAACGACCAGGACTTCCGGGTCTTCGTCATCGACGGCACCGCGGTGGGGGCGATACGGCGGACCTCGCCCCACCTCACCCACAATATCCACCAGGGGGGGCACGGCGAAGCCGTCCCGGTAACGCCGGGGATGGCAGGACTCGCTGTCAGGGCCGCGAGCGCCGTTGGCGCCGACTACGCGGGAGTCGACCTGCTCCCGACAGGGGGCGGGTTCACCGTGCTGGAGGTGAACGGCACCCCGAACTGGCACCGGATGTCAGCGCCGATCCCGGACCTTCTCGCCGGTTTCCTGGCCCGGTGCCACCGGGGCGGGCTGGATCACAGGTCGCCGATGAACTCCTTGAGGTAGTCGTAGAGGTGCTGCTCGATCGCCTGCGCGGTCTCGTAGTCCGCCCGGAACGCGAGCAGCTCCCGCACGTCGCCGTCCATGTTGGCGAACCGCATCGGTTGCCGCGACTCGACGAGCGTGGCATTCGGAAAGCGGTCGATGATCTCCCTGAAGAAGACCTGCGGGACCCCCGGGGGGATCACCACGTCGAAGAGTTCAGGCTCCTGCGTCTCTGTCGTCTCTGGCATTTCTGTCATCTCGTTCTCCTCACTTCCCGATAGCGATCCTCTTGGCCATGATACATCGTCCACCGCGCCGCCCGCCGAGCGGGAACTTGGGCTTGCCGAGCGAGAGCATGCACCGCCCCATCAGCGCCGCACCCCGGGCGAGCCCATCGTCGACGAAGACCAGATGGTCGTTCGCGCCGTCCGGAAAGAGGCACATCTCCTCGAGCCCCGCGAGGATGTACTCGGGTTTCCGACCCGAGATCGCTGCCCTCCCGGTGAACCCGATCGAGGCGTTCGGCGGGACCATGCCCCGCTCGGCCGAGATCCTGATCATGCGGAGCGCCATCTCCGTGCAGACACGGTCCACGACCTCGTTGAGCGTCGCGATCCCGTGGACACGGTGGCAGTCCCGCCCGATCTCCTCCAGGGCGGGCACGGACGAACCGTTCACCCCTGCGTCGCAGCCGATCAGCACGATCCCCGACGCCTCGGCGACATCGGCGCAGAGCGGTACCCGGCCGAAGCGCGACCGGTCGGAAGGCACCACGCGGATATCGATCTCCTGGTGACAGCGGTGGACGTACTCCTCCACGACACGCCTGTTCGTTCTGCTGGCGAGCTTGCCGAGAACGGTCCGGTCCGAGAAGAGGTCGAGCGCGGTCCCGGTCTTCGGCTGGACGAGCCCTGTCCCGCGTACGATCGCATCCGGGATCGCGCCCGCGAGCCCGGCAAAGTTGCCGATCGTCTTGGCGAAAGGGACATCGTCCGCATCGTCCACGTCCGACGTGATCCGGCCGTCGAGCGTCGTGCCGAAGTCGATCGAGATGCACGGGTTCCGGAAGTCAACCGGGGTCCATTTCGCTCCCTCCTTGATCCCGGCCATCGCGAGCTCGCCCTCCATCTCGTTCGCGACCATCTCGACCCCCGTGGAGCCGACCGGGGGCAGGACGCCCGCAACGGCCCCGACAAAGACCACCTTGTCCGCGAACGAGTGGGGCTGGAGCTTCGCAGACAGGTTTCCCTTCGACATCGGGGGCGTCATCTTCCGGGGAGGGACCCCCGCCTCGAGGCAGCCGTTCGCGAGCGCTATCACGAAGTCGCCGACCTGGTCGGGTGAGTCCATTGCTGCGACCACCCCCGTAGAGCGGACCACGAAGTCAAGGTCGTCCTGGATCGAGAGCCCCGCCTCACGGTGGCACTGGACCAGGGTGTCCCGGACCAGATCCGTGACGGACTCGCGGGTCAGCTCGGTCCCGTCGAGTGTCTCTCCGAAGACCTGCTCGCCCGGCTTCGGGGGCCGGACATCCCGGCTCATCGAGACCGTCTTGTTGATGACGTAGCTCCGTCCGGTCTCCAGGCTCGTTCCGGTCAGGATGCACTTCGTGGTTGTGTTTCCCATCTCGACCGAGGCCACGATGAAGTACGGCTTGGTCCGGTACTCGGGGACCTCCATCCCGGCCCCGAGGCGTATGGAGGGGGGCGGAACGCTCTCGACGATATGAGGTTTTGGGCGAAAATAACGGGAAAAAAAGCGGGCGCTCATTGATCTCTCGTTTGCCGCTGTGCGGCGATATACCTTTCGTTAGCGGTTCCCGGGGAGGAAACGGGATTTCGAGCGGATAAACCACTCCATCCCGGCTGATTTCCGTGGATGCCGTTTTCCTGCGCGAAGAGCCCCCCCCGCATTTCCCAACATAGAAATAACGGAAAGGGCAATTACATACAACCGACCGGGGCGGACGCCAGGGCGGAGAGGTCACGGATGAGGGAGCGGATCCGGCGGATCAACCTTCAGCGGCAGATGCTGACCCTGATCACCTCGAAACCGGGGTGCACGATCCAGGATCTGTTCGAGGCGTATCGCGAGACTCACCGTGCGTGGGAGATCCGGTATCACCTCCAGTGGCTCGTCCGTCAGGGAGTGGTTGCCCTACGCCAGGGCCCCCGGGCGATCCACTGTTACCCGACCGGGAAGCGACTCGCGACCTAGAACCCCCCTTTTGCGACAGACACGGCTGTGAAGACAAGCCCCCCGAGCGCGGTGTTGATAGCCGGGAGTCGCCAGTAGGCCCTATCGATCGGGATCTCCCTGTCGAGCAGGAGCAGTGCGGGAACGACCGGGTAGGCCAGCACGAGGAGGCTCAGAGGACGGACGTCGCTGGCCAGGATCACGATGAGGGAGAGGCACGACCAGAAGACGAGGCAGAGACAGAGCGAACGCTCCCGGCCCAGGAAGACCGCCGTCGTCGTGATCCCGGCGGCCCTGTCGCACTCGATGTCGGGCACGGCGGAGAAGAGGTGCATGGCGGCGACGTGAAAGAAGGCCCCGAGGAGGAGCCAGGCGGGAGGCCAGTTTCCCGAGGCGAGCAGGTACCCGTACACGCCGGGCATCGCGTACAGGACGTTCGAGGCGAAGTCGAGGAACGGGAGGCGCTTGAACCTGAGCGGGGGTGCAGAGTAGGAGGCGGAGAGGAAGAGGAAGCCGGCCAGGACGAGAGCGAGGCGGGAGTCCGGCACGGCCGACGCGAGGAGCACCGTGCAGGCGAGCGAGAACCCGATCAGCAGGACGAGCCTGTCCCTGTCCGGGACCGAGTAGCGGTACTCCCGGCATTCTTTTTTCGGGTTCTGCCGGTCGGTGTCCTGGTCGAAGAGGTCGTTGACGCCATAGATGAAGAGGTTCGCGGGAAAAAAGAAGTAGAGCAGGGCGGCCATGTACGCCGGCATCAGGAACGCGTGCCAGTCCGGCATGCCGAGCGCGAACCCGACGACGTACGTCCCGCCCGTGTAGATCCAGAACAGGGGGCGGGAGAGGCGGCACGCGTAGGCGAGGAGCCCCCCGCGCGCCGGGGTCATTCCGTGGGACGGACCGTGTTCGCGGCGAGGTGCGAGACGATCCTGGGGACGGAGGGACGGACCTTTCTGTTGAAGATCACGAACGGGTCGCGCTCGATCTGCCGGGCGGTCCAGCCGTACATGTCGGAGGCGGTCATGATGGGCAACCGCATGCGCCAGGGGATGAACCGGTATCCCCGCTCCCCGGCGGAATGCCACGAGCGGTACCTGTCGCACTGCGCGTGTATGAACGCGCGGAAGGCCGATGGGTGTCGCCGGAGGAACCCCTCGTCCAGGGAGTCGAGCCCGAAGCGGTCGAGCTCCTCCCGGGGCATGTAGATCCGCCCCATCCCGGCGTCCTCGGCGATGTCCCTGACGAAGTTGATGTACTGCATCGCCCGACCCAGACGGCACGCGGCCGGGTGGCTGGCGTCGTCGAGGCCCATCAGGCGGGACATCATCAGCCCGACCACCTCGGCCGACCCGTGGAGGTAACCCCGCAGGTCGTTCATGGTCCGGTACTCCCGGACAGAGAGGTCCATCTCCATCGACCGGAGAAAGGCATCCACCCAGGCCTGCTCGAACCCGCACCGCCGCTGGAGGTCGACGAACCCGTCGATGACCGGATCGCCGGAGGAGGTCGCCCCGAGGACCGCCCGGTAGTCTCTGACGAAGGCGTGGAACTCCGTCTCGCGCTGCGGCACCGAATCGACGAGGTCGTCGGCGGTGCGGACGAACGAGTACAGGGTGAAGACATCCGCCTTCACGGATGGAGGGAAGAAGAGGCTCGAGTAGAAGTAGGTCCGCGAACCCCGCCTGAAGATCTCGTAGATGGTCTGGTCGATAACGGTCATCGGCCGGCCCGCTGCTCCTGAATGATCTCCTTCACGACGATCTGAGACGAGATCAGGGTCATCGGCACGCCGATCCCGGGGTGCGTGTAGTGGCCCGAGTAGTAGAGGTTCGAGACCTTCCTGCTCCGGTGGGCAGGGCGCCAGAGCGCGGTCTGGAGGAGCGTGTGCGAGAGGCCGAGCGCCGTCCCCCGGTAGGCGTTGTAACGGTCGGCGAAGTCCTGGAACGCGAAGCAGCGCTCCGAGACGATGGCGTCGCGGATCGGCTCTTCTATCGTCGCCTCCAGGTGGTCGAGGAGGTGGTCGCGGAGCTGCTGCCGCCGGTCCGGCGTGTCCGGCAGGCCCGGGGCCAGGGGGACCAGAACGAAGAGAGTCTCTCCACCCGGCGGGGCGGCGGTCGTGTCGGTCTTTGACGGGACGTTGACGTAGTACGAAGGACTCTCCGGCCACGCTGCCTTCTCCGGGTCGAAGAGGATGTCGAAGCCGCTCTCCCAGTCCTTTTCGAGCAGGAGCGTGTGGTGCGCGAGCCCCTCGACCTTCCGGTTCAGCCCGAGGTAGAGGACCAACGCTGACGGGGCGAGTATTCGCTTCGACCAGTAGTCCTCGTCGTACGTCCTGTGGGCGTCCTCCAGGAGGGAGAGCTCGGCGTGCGGTAATCGGCGTTGATGAGGACGGTGTCGGCGGGGTACACTCCCAACGTCGTCTCGACGGCGACGGCACTGCCGTCCTCGACCCGGATGCGGGTCGCCGGCTCGTTGAACCGGAACTCGGCCCCGTACCCGGCGGCCAGGGAACGCACGCCCTCCACGACGGCCCGTATACCACCCTCGGGATAGAAGACCCCCATCGTCAGATCGATATGCGACATGATATGGTAGAGGGCCGGCGTGTTCGAGGGTGCCCTCCCGAGGAACCCTATCGAGTACTGGACGATCTTCTTCGCCTCGTCGCTCTCGAAATACCGGTCGACGAAGTGGTCCAGGCGCTCGAAGACGTGGAGGAGGCGGGGGCCCTGGAATGGGAGACGGCCTGAGACGAAGTCGAGGACCGACCGGTACTCGCGGTACAGCAGGTCGCCGATGGCGAGGTTATAGAGAATAGCGACAAACCCCAGCTCACCTTTATCCACTCTTCGATCGATCTTTCTGGATGAGCACGTTCGGGAACTTTTTTCTCCACCAGGAGTATGCGTCCATCGCCGCCCGTGGTGACCCTCTCA
>JAAYEG010000059.1 GCA_012728895.1 Methanospirillum sp.
AACCTCATGCCAGTTTGGACTATAAGGTGCCCGAAACGGTCTTCGTTGAACGATTGCCGCCGGAACGGATCTTCGGGTACGCACAGAGGTGGTTGTGTGAGTGAAATGATTCCGAGATCCTACACCGTGGTCTACCCGCGACAAGGTTTTTTACCCGACTGCATGAACCATACCACACATGTACAGCCCGAACGGCGCGGTCCCCGGTCCCGGAGAGATCGCGGTCACGGAGGACGTGGTTGCCTACGTGAACGAGCGCGGAGCGGACTTCCGCGTCTGCACCTCGTGCGGAGGCCCCGTGCTCCTCCCGGTCTCGGTCAAGGCCCCGAAACCGACCGATATCGCGGTCAGGGCAGGAGACCACACGATCTACGTCTCGATCTACCAGGCCCGCCATCTCTCCAGGATCCACCGGGGGATGATACCATTCTTCACGATGCGTCCGCGGTCCCCGGTCGGCAATGAGTATTGAGGAGCTCGAGCACACCGCGGACCTCCGCTTCCGGGTCGGAGCCCCGACCCTCCCGGAGCTCTTCGCCGAGGCCACGCGGGCGTTGATGCTGGTGATGTACGGCGAGACGTCCGGCCCCGTGACGGAGGCCCGCCGCGTCGCGGTCACGGCCGGCGATCGCGAGGCCCTGCTCCGGGACTACCTCTCCGAGGTGCTCTGGCTCGCCGAGACCGGGAACCTGGTCTTCTCCGCCGCTGAGCTGGCGGTGGCCGAGAAGCCCGAACCGTCGGTGGAGGGGACGCTCCGGGGAACACCGTTCGATCCGGCCCGCCACGCGGGCGGGGCCGGAGTGAAGGGGATCTCGTACTGCGACCTCGCGATCGTCGAGGCGGACGAGGGGCTCTCCCTCGAGGTCGTCTTCGATGTCTGATACGCTCCGGTCCGCAGAGCGGAGAGGGCCGTTCGAGTGGGAGCTCCCCGTCGGCGCCGTCCCGGGGATGCGCGTCCCCGGGCGGTACTTCCTCTCCGAGTCCCTCGCCGCGACCCTCGAGGAGGGAGCCCTCCGGCAGCTCGCCAACGTCGCCACCCTGCCCGGCATCGTTCGCTGCTCGCTCGCGATGCCGGACATCCACTGGGGCTACGGCTTCCCGATCGGCGGTGTCGCCGCATTCGACCAGGACGAGGGCGTGGTCTCGCCCGGCGGGGTCGGCTTCGACATCAACTGCGGGGTCCGCCTCCTCGCGACCCCCCTCGCCGAGGGAGACCTGGGAGAGAAGGCCGGGGTGATAGAAGACCTCTACCGCGCGGTCCCGGTCGGGGTCGGGGCACGGTCTCCGGAGCGGCTCGGGAAGGCTGAGCTCCGGGGGATGCTCGAGGACGGGGCGGCGTCCGCCGTCTCGCGGGGCCTCGGGCTCGAGCGCGACCTGGAGCGGTGCGAGGGGCGTGGCCGGATGGAGGAGGCCGACCCTACGGCGGTCTCGGAGAAGGCACTCGCCCGGGGTCTGCCGCAGGCGGGCACGCTCGGGGCCGGCAACCACTTCCTCGAGCTCCAGGTCGTGGACGAGGTCTACGACCCGGTCGCGGCGGCCGCGTTCGGCATCGAGGCCGGCACGGTCGCGGTGATGATCCATTGCGGCTCGCGCGGCCTGGGTCACCAGGTCTGCACCGATTACGTCCGGACCCTCGAGTCGGCCGCGAGACGCTACGGGATCGCGCTCCCCGATCGGCAGCTCGCCTGCGCCCCCATCGCCAGCCCGGAGGGGCGGGCTTACTTCGGGGCGATGGCCGCGGCCGCCAACTACGCCTGGGCGAACCGGCAGACGATCACGCACCACGTCCGCGAGGTGCTCGGACAGCGGTTCGGCCTCGCGCCCGAGGACCTGCCGCTCGTCTACGACGTCGCGCACAACATCGCGAAGTTCGAGGAACACGACGTGGACGGGCAGCGGGGCCCCGTCTGCGTCCACAGGAAGGGGGCGACGCGGGCCTTCGGGCCTGGCACTCCCGGCCTGCCGCCGGGGCTCGATCGCGTCGGCCAGCCCGTGATCATCCCGGGTTCGATGGGGACGCCGTCGTACGTCCTCCGGGGGACGGAAGAGGCGATGCGGCTCTCGTTCGGATCCACCTGCCACGGGGCGGGGCGGGTCCTCTCACGGTCGGGCGCGAAGAGGCGCTTCGCCGGAAAGGCCGTGCGCGAGGACCTCCAGCGCAGGGGGATTCTGGTCCGTGCCCCGAGCGACGCCGCGATTGCCGAGGAGGCACCGGGGGTCTACAAGCCGAGCGGGGAGGTGGTCCGGGTCGTCGACGCGGTCGGGCTCGGCCGGCTCGTGACCCGCCTCCGCCCGATCGGGGTGATCAAGGGGTGAGACGGTGAAGAACGCGCTGCTCTGGGACGCCCCGAACACCTTTCAGCGGTTCATCGAGCACTGGGGGGGGTGCTGCGAGCTGGTGACGCCCCAGCTCTGCGCGACCCCGTTCTTCAGGGGGTCGTTCTCGCTCCTGGTCGTCCCGACGGGGTTCGCAAACCCCGCCTACTCGCGGACCCTGGTCGCCCTCCGGGCATCGGCCGACCGGGTCGAGCGCTTCCTGGAGCGGGGCGGAACCCTGCTGGTCTTCGGGGCCGCGATCGACCGGGAGGACGCCTATGACTGGCTTCCCTTCCGGCTCACCTACCGGTTCCGGAGCGGCCCCCGACGGGTCGAGCCGGTGGAACCGGTTCTCTTCGACGCCCTCTTCGGCGACTACGACGCCGCGGCGCTCGAGTGCGACGGCGGCTTTATCGAGGCGGACGCCGCCGTGATCGCGACTGCCGCGGGAGAACCGGTCGTGGTCTCCCGGGGGGTCGGCGACGGCCTCGTCCTGGCCACAACGGTCCACGAGTACCCGTCCCGCCGCCTCTTTGAGTTCCTCGAGGCATCGGCCCTCGAGGCCCCCTTCTGAACCCGGTCGAGGGCGGAACCGGGAGGGGGGAGACCGGGATCGATGGGTTTTTGGAGCTAGCGTCGGCCGGGAGGCCGGATCCGGGTGGGCAAGCCTTATCTGAAGGGTGCGTCAACGGATCGTTGTGAGGTGACCCGATGGAGACGTACGAGATCTCCGCAGCGGCCGATGCCCGCGCGTTCGAACCGATCATGCTGGGGCTCCACGAGCTCCTCAACCGCCTGCCCGTGACCGCCCGTTCGCTCGAGCGCCGGGGACTCCGGATCGAGAACGGGGGCGTCGTGGACGCGGACTACTCGGGCCCGGTGCTCGAGGAGGTGCTGGCCGCGAACGAGACCCGGCGCGTGACCCCCTCCACGGGGACGTACCGCGGGACCCCCGTGGTGGTCACCCCAGTGCGGGACTCGGCGGGTAGGGCGATCGCTGCCATCGGCGTGGTGGACGTCACTGGCCTCTTCGAGCTGGCCGACCTGATGGACCACCAGTGGGCGATCAACCGGGAGGTCTGCGGCACCGACACCTGCCCGGTCGAGGGTCCGAGGGGGACACCGGGGACATGAAGGAGTCGCTCTACCGGACCCTCCAGCTGCTCGAGGAGGCGGACGGCCCGGTCTCCGGGGAGGTCATGGCCGGGCGGCTCGGGATCACCCGGTCCGCGGTCTGGAAGCAAATCCGGGAGCTCCGCGACCAGGGCTACGGGATCGAGTCGTCCCAGAAAGAGGGGTACCGCCTGGTCTCTCCGAGCCGCCGCCTCCTCCCGTACTCGATCAGGAAACACCTCAAAACCCGCGTGATCGGCCAGCGGATGCTCTACCTCCCGACCACGCCGTCCACGAACGACGTCGCGCGTTGGCTCACGACCGGGGGCGACCTGGATCGCCTCCACGGCACGATCGTGATCGCCGAGGAGCAGACCGGCGGGGTCGGCCGGCTCGGGCGGGCCTGGGTCTCGCCCGAGGGCGGGATCTGGACCACGATCGTCCTCACCCCGACCATCCCGATCGACCACGTCTTCATGGTCACGATGGCCGGGGCGATCGCGATCGCCCGCGCGATCCGGCGCGAGTTCGGTCTCGGCGCGATGATCAAGTGGCCGAACGACGTCCTGATCGGCGACAAGAAGGTGGCCGGCCTCCTGCTCGAGCTCGACGCCGAGGCGGACCGGATCAACTTTTGCCTCCTCGGGATAGGGATCGACGCCAACTTCGACCCGTCCGTCCTCTCGCCCGAGCTCCAGCAGGGGATCACCACCCTCCGGGCCGAGCTCGATGAGGAGGTCGACCGGGCCCGCCTCCTGGCCCGGGTGCTCCGCGAGTTCGAGCGCCACTACGACCTGCTCGAGGCGCAGGAGTACGAGGCGATCGTCCGCGAGTGGCGGTCGCTCTCGTCGACGCTCGACCACCACGTCCGCGTCCGCACGCTCATGAAGTCGTTCGACGGGGAGGCGATCGACATCGACGAGTACGGCGCCCTTCTCGTCCGGAAAGAGAACGGGCGGATCGAGCGCGTCATCGCGGGAGACCTCTTCCACACCTGAGGCTCGCCCTCGCCTCCCCGGCGCCGGGGCGGATGCCTTCTTCTCCTTCGTCAACGTACATCTGGATGGAGGTTGACGATGTACGGCGACACGGCGCGGGCCGAGCGGGCGGCACTGACCGCGACCCTGGTGGCCCTCATCGGGGCGGGCGCCTGGGTCGCAATCCCGTTCGTGCCGGTGCCGCTCACCCTCCAGACCCTCTTCGTCCTCCTCTCGGGAGTCCTACTCCGGCGCTGGGGCTTCCTGCCGCCGCTCTGCTACCTCCTCCTCGGCGTGTTCGGCCTCCCGGTCTTCCACAACGGGCTCGCCGGGACAGGGGTTCTCCTCGGCCCCACCGGCGGCTACGTCGCGGGGTTCGTTGCCGGCGGTCTGCTGGCCGGGCTCGCGTACGAGTGCCGGGAGCGCCCCGTCCGGCTCGCCGGGCTCGTCGTCGCCGACCTCGCGATCTACGCCTGCGGGGCCGGGTGGCTCGCGCTCTCCGCCGGAGCGTCGCTCCCGGCCGCCGTCGGCGTCGGGGTGCTCCCGTTCCTCCCCGGGGACGCGCTCAAGACAGCAGCCGCGTACGCGCTCGGGGAACGGCTGGAGGCGCGGTGATCGCGCTCTCGGGCGTCCGGGCCCGCACCCTCTCGATCGACTCCCTCGCAATTCCCCCGGGCCTGACGGCCGTCGTCGGCCTGAACGGGACGGGCAAGACGACCCTGCTCGAGGCCTGCACCGGCCTCCTCCTCCCCGACGAGGGCACGATCCTGGTCGACGGCCTCCCTCCCCGAGAGGTGGACGCAGGCTGGGTCTCCGCCTCGCCCGACCGCTCCCTCCTCTTCTCCCGGGTCGACGACGAGCTCGCCTCGCCCGGGCGGTTCGCCGGGCTCTCGCCGATCGAGACGGCCGCCCGCGCCACGGGAGCGGCCGAGAGGGCCGGGGCCGTCCGCCACCTCAGCCGCTCCGTCAGGACCCTCTCGGGCGGAGAGCGGGGCGTGGTCGCGCTGGCGGCCGCGCTGGCCTCCCAACCGACCGTCCTGGCGCTCGACGAGTTCGACGGGTTCCTGGACCGGGAGACCCTGGACGACCTCATCCCCGCCGCCCGCGACTCGGGCGCGCGCTTCGTGCTCTGGTCCACGCACGACCGCGAGCTCACCCGGGCGGCCGATCACGCGATCGCGCTCGGTGGGGGCGGCGTCGCGGGGACGGGGGCGGCGGCCCTCGCCCTCTTCGACGCCTGGGAGCGGGCGGCATGACCGCCATCATCCTCGAACGGGTCGTAATCGAGCGCGGCCCGCTCCGGCTCGAGGGCGACCTCCGGCTCGGTCCCGGCCTCCACGCCGTGACAGGCCGGGTCGGGTCGGGCAAGTCGACCCTGGCCCTCGCGCTCGCGGGGGGGATCCGGCCGGCGGCCGGGACCGTCCGGCTCGAGGGGATCGGGAGGCGCCTCTGGGTCGGGCACGACCCCGTCGTCCACCTCACCGGCGGGACCGTGGCGGCCGAGGTCGCGTCCTGGAGGGTGGAGCCGGACTCCCTCCTCTCCTCGCTCGGTCTCGCGGATCGTGCCCGCGACGACCCGTTCCATCTCTCTCTCGGGATGCAGAAGCGTCTGGTCCTGGGGTGCGCGCTCGCGGCGCGGGCCGACCTGCTCGTCCTCGACGAGCCCTTCGCCTCTCTCGACCTCCCCGCCCGAGCCCGGCTCGAGCGGGCGCTCACCGCGCGGGACGGCACGACGGTCGTCATGACACACGCGGACCGCCACCTGCCGCCGGGGACCACCCGGTGGCGGATCGAGGGCGGGCGTGTGCGGCCGGAGGGGCCATGAAGGACCCCCGCCTGCGCCTCCTCGCGGTCGCCGCCCTCTCGGTGGCCGCGTTCCACTCGGTCCCGGGCGCGCTTTTCGCCCTCCTCTGGTGGCTCGTCTTCGGGCGGAGGACCGCCGTCCCGCCGGCGGTCGCGCTCTTTCTCGGGGTCACCACCGTCCTCGCCGCGCTCGCAGCATCGGCCTCGGGTGGAGACGGCCCGTCGTACCTGGTCCGGTGCGGGGCCGTCTTCGTGATCGCGGCCCATGCCCACGCCGCGCAGCGGGACGGCGACCTCCTCGACCTCGGGGCCTGGCTCGGGAACCGGGCCGGGTGCCCCCGCGCCGGGTTCGATCTCGGCCTGGTCGGCGAACTCGCGCTCGGGTCTATCGCCGCGGCCGCAGACGACCTGGAGCGGATACGATTCGCTGCCGAACAGAAGGGGTCCGGGCCCGTCTCGCGCTGGGTCGCTGTCGGGACCGCCCTCCTCTTCGCCGAGCTCCGGAGGAGCCGGGACCTCGCCCGGAACCTCGCCGTCCGCGGATACCACGGGGGAGGGAGGCACGACCCCGTCTTTTCGTCCCCGATTGCCGATCTCCCGGCAGCGGTCGCCGCGATCTCGGTGCTTATCGCCGCGATTCTCGCTCCGCACGAATTTTTTATACTTTCACTGTGAACAGCTCTCCGGCTTTTATCCCGACATCAGCCGGCGAGGTGAGCGATGAGTAACGCGATTTCAAAACAACGACTCCACGTGACCGACACGACCCTGCGGGACGCCCACCAGTCGCTCATCGCCACCAGGCTCAGGACCGAGGACATGCTCCCGCTCGCCCGCATGCTCGACCGGGCAGGGTTCTGGTCGGTCGAGGCCTGGGGCGGCGCAACCTTCGACTCGTGCATCCGCTACCTGGCCGAGGACCCCTGGGAGCGGCTCCGCCGGATCAAGGACGCGATGCCGAACACCCGGATCCAGATGCTGCTCCGGGGCCAGAACCTGGTCGGCTACCGGCACTATCCCGACGACGTGGTCGACCGCTTCGTCGTCGCTGCGCACGAGAACGGCGTCGACGTCTTCAGGGTCTTCGATGCCCTCAACGATATCAGGAACCTGGAGCGGTCGATGCTGGCCGTCCGGGAGACCGGCGCCCATCTCCAGGGCGCGATCTCCTACACCACCTCGCCCGTCCACTCGGTCGATGGGTTCGTCGAGATCGCCGGCGAGCTCGCGGCCCGCGGGGCGGACTCGATCTGCATCAAGGACATGGCCGGCCTGATCATGCCTGCCGCCGCACGGGACCTGGTGATCGGGATCAAGGACGCGACCGGCCTCCCGGTCTGTCTCCACTCTCACTCGACCTCGGGGATCGCCTCGATGTCGTACCAGGCGGCGATCGACGCCGGGGTCGATATTGTGGACACGGCCATGTCCCCGTTCGCCCTCGGGACCTCGCAGCCCCCGACCGAGTCGGTCGTCGCCTCGATCGCCGGAACCCCGCGGGACACGGGGATCGATCTGCTCGTCCTCCGCGAGGCCAGGAACGCCTGTCTCGCCCTCCGGGACCGGTACGGCGGGCTCGTCGACCCGATCTCGGAGCGGGTCGACTCGGACGTCCTGATCTACCAGCTCCCGGGGGGAATGATCTCGAACCTGGTCAGCCAGCTCAAGCAGCAGGACGCCCTGGACCGGCTCGACGAGGTCTTCGCCGAGGTCCCCAGCGTCCGCAGGGACCTGGGCTACCCGCCGCTCGTCACCCCCTCCTCCCAGATCGTCGGGACCCAGGCGGTGATGAACGTCCTGCACGGTGAGCGGTATCATAACGTCTCGAAAGAGGTCAAGGACTACGTCCGCGGGCTCTACGGGCGCCCGCCGGCCCCGGTGGATCCCTCGGTCGCCGCCCGGATACTGGCCGACGGCGAGGAGTGCGTCACCTGCCGCCCGGCAGACCTGCTCGAACCGGTCTACGAGCGGATCCGGGACGAGGTCACCGGGCAGGGGCTGGTCCGGTGCGAGGACGATGTCCTGACCTGCATCCTCTACCCGGCCATCGCCCCCTCGTTCCTGAAGGGCGAGCGAAAACCCGAGGCGATACCGGCCGCGCGCGTCGAGGGAGCGGCGCAGGCGCCCGCAGTCCCGTCCATGATGGAGGTCGAGGTCGACGGGGAGGTCTTCGCGGTCCGGATCCTTTCGGTCGAGGGATCCGCGACCACCGCGAGGATCGAGACGGCTGCCCCCCGCGCGCCGCGCGGAGACATCGAGAACGGGGTCAAGGCGAACTTGCAGGGAATGGTCCTGGAGGTCCGCGCGAGCCAGGGTTCCGCCGTCAGGAAGGGCGACACGCTCATCGTCCTCGAGGCGATGAAGATGGAAAACCCGATTCACAGCCCCCGCGACGGAGTCGTGAAGGAGGTCTTCGTCGAGGCCGGCGACGTCGTCCAGGCCGGCGACGTCCTCCTGGTGGTGGAATGACCTACTTCGAGAAGATCCTGGTCGCGAACCGGGGCGAGGTCGCGATCCGGGTGATGCGGGCCTGCCGCGAGACGGGGATCGGGACGGTCGCGATCTACTCGGAGGCGGACAGGAACGCACTCCACGTCCGGTACGCGGACGAGGCCCTCTCCGTCGGCCCGGCGCCGTCGGCGAAGTCCTACCTCAACATCGAGCGGATCCTGGACGTCGCCGTGAAGACAGGCGCCGAGGCCGTCCACCCCGGGTACGGCTTCCTCGCCGAGAACCCGGTCTTCGCGAAGGCCTGCGACGAGGCCGATGTCGTGTTCATCGGGCCCTCCTGGAAGACGATCGAGGCGATGGGCTCGAAGATCGGGTCGAAGCGGCTGATGCAGTCGGCCGGCGTGCCCGTCCTGCCCGGCACCCCGGACGGGATCGACGACCCCGAAGCGGCGCAGGAGATCGCACGGGAGATCGGCTACCCGGTGATCGTCAAGGCGTCGGCCGGCGGCGGTGGGATCGGGATGCAGATCGTCGAGGACGAGCCCGCGCTCGCCGGGGCGATCGAGGCGACACAGCGGCACGCAGCCTCCTCGTTCGGCGACCCGACGGTCATGCTCGAGAAGTACCTGGTCAAGCCCCGCCACATCGAGGTCCAGGTCTTCGGAGACGACCACGGCCACACCGTCCACCTCTTCGAACGCGAGTGCTCGATCCAGCGGAGGCACCAGAAGCTGGTCGAGGAGTCGCCCTGTCCCATCATGACCCCGGAGCTCCGCGAGCGCATGACGGCCTCCGCCGTCGCCGCCGCCCGCGCCTGCGACTATGTGAACGCCGGCACGGTCGAGTTCCTGTACGCCGATGGCGAGTACTACTTCATGGAGATGAACACCCGGCTCCAGGTCGAGCATACCATCACCGAGCTGGTGACCGGCGTCGATATCGTCCGCCAGCAGCTCGCGGTGGCCGCAGGGGACCCCTTCGAGTTCGGCCAGGACGACCTCGCGATCCGGGGTCACGCGATCGAGTGCCGGATCAATGCCGAGGACCCGCTCAACAACTTCCAGGCGACCCCGGGCAAGATCCTCCGTTACCGCTCGCCCGGCGGGCCAGGTGTCCGGCTCGACTCCGGGGTTCACCAGGGCTACTCGATCTCGCCCTACTACGACTCGATGATCTCGAAGCTCTGCACCTGGGGGATGAGCCGGGACAAGGCGATCGAGCGGATGCGTCGGGCGATCTCGGAGTACGTGATCCTGGGGGTCAAGACCACGCTCCCGCTCCACTACGCCCTGATGGTGAACCGCCACTTCGTCGCGGGCGAGACCCACACCCACTTCCTCTCCGAGCCGCACATCCAGAAGAGCCTCCTCCCGGCGCTCCGCGAGGAGGAGGCCAGGATGCAGACCCTCGCATCCTCGCTCCGGCAGCCCAAGGAGGTCGCCGCGATATCGGCGGCGCTCGGGGCATACCTGGGGACGAGACCCCCGGGATAGACCGATCGGCGACTGCTCCCTTTTTTTCCCTGCCGGGCCAAACACTCCTCGCAGTGACCGCCAGAGTCATCGGACGGCTCTTCGTCGCCCTCGCCCTCGTCCTGCTCCTGGCCGGCCCCCCATCGGCTGCGGACGACGAGTACGCGATCATGCACCCGGACGCGACGCAGCTCGCGGGTTGGAACGCGGCCTACGGGCGCGCCCCGGCAGTCGAGGTCGGGCCGCTCCACCTCCGGGGCGAGACGGTGGCGAACGGGTCGCAGGACCTCCTCGCGTTTCTCGATTATCTCCCTGCCGAGCGTGACCAGGGGCGCGCCGGCAACTGCTGGGCCTGGGCCGGCACGGGGGCGCTCGAGATCGCCCACGCCGTCACGCGAGGGGTGCGAGACCGGCTCTCCATCGAGTACCTCGACGCGAACTACCGTCCCGCGTCGCCGGAGTACCGCTGGGCCGGCGACGGAGGCTTCCTGGATGACTTCGCGACCTTCTACACCGCGACCGGGATGGCCGTCCCCTGGTCGAACCCGAACGCGGATTACCGCGACGGCGGCTGGTGGTGTGCCGAGAACGGCCGGTCCCTCGTCCCGGCCTACGCGATCGCGACCAACCCGCACTATCGGATCGCCTCGATCGAGGCGGAGCGGATTGTGACCCGCCACGTCGGGCGCGAGCAGGCGATCGCGAACATCAAGGCTGTCCTCGACCATGACCGGGCGGTCTGGGTCGCGTTCTACCTCCCGAACTCGACCGCGTGGCAGGCCTTCTACAATTACTGGGGGAGCGGGACCGAGGACGGGGCTTCCTGGAACCCGGACATCTGGGTCAACGCCCCGTACGAGGAGGACGCCGGAGGTGGCGGGCACGCGGTTCTCTGCGTCGGGTACGACGACACCGACCCGGACGACCGTTACTGGGTCATGCTCAACTCCTGGGGGATCCGGCCGGGTCGGCCGAACGGCCTCTTCAGGGTCTCGATGGACCTCGACTACGATGCGACGGTGGACCTCTTCGACCAGGACGCGGCCGCCATCCTCTGGATGACGGAGGAGGTCGTTTTCTCACCGTCGGCGGCGCCGACGCCGAGAGCGATCGACGCCCTCCCCTGCGTGATCACGGAGCCGGGCAGCTACTACCTGGTGCGGGACCAGGCCGGTCTCATGGCCCCGTGCGGAGTCGAGATCCGGGCACCTGACGTTACCCTGGACGGGGGCGGTCGCACGGTCAGTTCCGCCCCCGGCACCGGGCAGCACGGGGTGCTCGCCTTCGCCCCGGGAGGGCTCGAGAACGTGACCGTCACGAACCTCTCGCTCACGGGCTGGGACGAGGGGCTCGCGTTCTACGGGGTCGACGGCGGGAGGATCGACGGGTGCACGGTGGCGGGCTCGGGATTCGCCGGGATCTCGCTCGATGGCGGGACGCGGAACGTCTCGGTCCGCGACTGCGGGCTCGCACGGAACGGCCTGGGGGTGTTCATCCGGAACTCCCACAACGCGAACATCGAGCGAACCGGGATCACGGACTCGGCAACGGCCGGGATCTCCCTGTACTCCTCCGGCGGCAACCGGATCGCCGACAACCGCCTTGTCAACCGCGTCAACGTCCGGTTCGACGGCGGAATCCTCCCGAACACCTGGAACGAAACGAAGATGGCGGGGTCGAACGTGGTCGGCGGGCCGTTCACGGGCGGGAACTACTGGGGCAGGCCCGACAGGACGGGGTGGTCGGACACGTACTGGGACGAGGACCGCGATGGTTTCGCGGACGGGCCGTACGATCTCAGGGGCGACGGCT
>JAAYEG010000060.1 GCA_012728895.1 Methanospirillum sp.
AAACCTCATGCCAGTTTGGACTATAAGGTGCCCGAAACGGTCTTCGTTGAACGATTGCCGCCGGAACGGATCTTCGGGTACGCACAGAGGTGGTTGTGTGAGTGAAATGATTCCGAGATCCTACAGGTTGCCGGCCACATGCGAAGGTAGATATGGAAATCCGGATAACGTGGTAAGACGAGGGGCCATAGGGTAGCCTGGCCATCCTAGGAGACTGGGGGTCTTCTGACCTGCGTTCAAATCGCAGTGGCCCCATCCTTTTTTCCCTACCATCGCCGATCCAGTACCCGCATGCCCGTCTCAGCTGAATGCGCCGACTGCCTCATCTCGCGGATCGAACAGAGCTGCGTCATCGCGGGACAGCCCCGGGAAGCCCCGCGGGTTGCAGAGGTCTGCGCCGGACTGCTCGAGGAGCTGAGAGAGGTCGCGGTCCCCCAGCCCGTGGTCGCCAGCGAGCTCCACCGGCTGGCCTCAAGGATGCTCGGCGTGCCTGACCCGTACGCCGGTGTCAAGGAGGCCAGCACCCGGGCCGTACTCGAAGCGTGCCCCGCTATCCGTCCCCGCCTGCGCACCTTCCGCTACTTCGTCACGGCGGCGATCATTGGCAATACCTTCGACCACGGCGTCAAGGGACACCGGGTGACGGAGAACTTTTCCGCCTTCTTCGACGCGGAGTTCGTCCGGCCGCTCGCGATCGACGACTGCGACAGGATCGAGGAGCGGCTCGGCTCGGTGGTCTACCTCACCGACAACTGCGGCGAGATCGTCCTGGACGCCCTCCTGATCGGGCACCTGGCCAGGCGCGGAGCGCGGGTCACGGTCGCTGTCCGGGACGGCCCCATCCTGAACGACGCCACGCTCGTGGAGGCACGCGCCGTGGGGATCGACCGCGTGGCGGACCGCCTGACCACGACCGGCGGCGGGAGCGAGATCGGCGTCCCCCTCGACCGGATTCCGGCAGATCTCGTCCGGGCGATCGACCGGGCCGATCTGATCATCGCCAAGGGGATGGCGAACTACGAGTCGCTCGAGGAGTACGGCGGACTGCCCCCGATTGCCTACCTGCTCGCGGCAAAGTGCCGGCCCATCGCTTCACGGCTCGGGGTCTCAGTCGGCGACAAGGTGGCCCTGCTCCGGGAGTGAAAAAAGAGGGGGTTACTGGACGACGTCGATCAGCGAACCGCCGCTCGCCTTCTCGCGGGGATGGTGGTACCGGACACCGAGTGCCTTGTGGGGCTCCTGGACGGTCTGGATGCCGGGGGTCCGCGGGGGGTTCTGGTTCTGGTTCTTGTTCTGGCCACCGATGATCTGGGCGGAACGGACCCCGGTCATGATCGCCATGACCCGGACGCGTCCCTCGAACTCGTTCTTGATCCGCGCCCCCCAGATCACGTCGGCGTGGGGGTCGAGTTCGTAGGTCAGCTCGCTCGCGATCGCCTCCGCCTCTTGGAGGGTGAGGTCGCTCCCGCCCGTGATATGGATCAGGGCCCCGGTCGCGCCGTGGTAGTCGATGTCGAGCATCGGGTTCGAGAGGCACTCGCGGACCACGGTCTCGGCCTTGTTCTGCTGCTTGGACTCCCCGACGAGCATCACGGCAACCCCGCCCTTGCCCATGATCGCACGGACATCGGCGTAGTCGATGTTGATCAGAGACGGCTCGGTGATCGTCTCGCTGATCCCCTTCACGGTCTCGGAGATCAGCTGGTCCATCACCGAGAAGGCCTGGCCGAGCGGCAGGTTCGGGACATACGACTTGAGCCGGTTGTTGTCGAGCACGATTACGGAATCGGCGGACTGGCTGAGCGTCTCAAGCCCCTCCTCGGCCCGGAGGAGTCGCGCCTTCTCGACCTGGAACGGGTAACTGACCATCCCGACCACGATCGCGCCCTGGTCCTTCGCGATCTGCGCGACCACCGGTGCGGCCCCTGTCCCCGTGCCACCCCCCATGCCGGCGGTCACGAAACAGAGGTCGACGTTCTCGAGCACGTTCTCCAGGGTAGGCCGGGCCATCTCGGCCGCGCGCTTCCCGATGTCGGGGTAACCGCCGGCGCCAAGCCCCTTGGTCAGCGACTTGCCGATCAGGATGCGCTTGTCGGCCTGGATCATGTCCAGGTGCTGCTTGTCCGTGTTGACTGCGATCGTCTCCGCCCCGGTGACCTGGAGGTGGTGGAGGCGGTTGATGGTGTTGTTGCCCGCCCCGCCGCATCCGACGATCACGATCCGCGGCTGCCCGTCGAACTCGTCCTCGTTGACGAGCCCTTTCAGGAGTTCGCGTTCGATCTCGGCGTTCTTGAGTGCCTCGTTGATGATGGTCTGCATTGAAAACCCCCTAGAGTTTGAAAGAAACCTGGTCCTTGTCCCGCAGGATCCGGTTGCCCCGGCGTTCGATCAGGCCCCGAACAGCGTCGCGCACGGCCTCGGAGACGGTCGGGAACTCGCCGTCCGCGACCATCTGTTCCAGCAGTTCCACCTGCTGCTCGGGCAACCGTATGGTGATCCGCTTCATGGTAATCGAGTTTGTCCGACAAATAGATGACATTTGTCATCTTTCTGTCAGACATGCGGCGACTTCACGTCGGACCCGCTGACGGTTCAGGGTTGAACATGTTCTTATAAATTCGTTTCGTTTTTTTCCTGTCAGAAACTGGTCCTCATCGTGTAAATGCGACCTGCTGGCGGAGGAGCGGCGACGTCTGGAAGGGGGTGGAGGATAAACCGTGAGCGGGCAGGGATTCCACGCGCCACGCAAACCTGCATCTTGGATCAGGAACAGACAGACTAGGCGATGGAGCGACCGATCCCAGAGCGTGCCGTCCACGGGGGGCTCCGGCAGTCCGAGCAGGGTGAGCATGGCTGGCTCGACTTCTCGGCCAACCTCAACCCCTTCCCACCGCGTGTCTCCTGGGCCCCGGACCCCTCCTGCCTCGGACACTACCCCGACGATCGTTACCCCGCGCTCAAGGAGGCGGCGGCGCGGACCTTCGGCCGGCCCCCGGACGAGATCACCGTCGGGAACGGTTCCGTCGAGGTGATCCGCTCGTTCTGCATGGCGACGCTCGCGCCCGGGGATCGGGTGCGGATCGACGGGCCGACCTTCGGGGAGTACCGGTTCGCGGCCGAGCTGGCAGGCGCCTCCGTAACGGGGGTCGACGGCGGAGCGGCTGTGCGCTTCCTCTGCAACCCGAACAACCCGACCGGCACCCTGCTCTCTCGCCCGGGGATCAGCGAGATGCTCGACGCGACCCCGTCCGGGACCCGTCTCTTCGTGGACGAGGCCTTCATCGAGCTCTCCGATCCGTCGGCCTCAATGATCGGCGCGGAGGACGACCGGGTCTTCGTCATGCGTTCGATGACCAAGGCATTCGCGGTTCCCGGGCTACGGCTGGGCTTCGGGTTCGGCGACCCCGCCCTGGTCGACCGGTGCGAGCGCTGCCGGAGCCCCTGGTCGGTGAACGGGTTCGCACTCTCGTTCGCCCTCGCGGCGCTCCTGGAATACCCGGCTCTCGAGGAATCCCGCGCCCGGATAAGGGAGGAGCGCTGGAGGCTCGAGGCGGGGCTCGTGGCACTCGGCTTCGAGCCGTTGCCGGCGGCCGCGAACTTCGTCTGCGCCAGAAGCCCTGTCCCGGTCGGTGCGCTCTTTGACCGGCTCGCCCGCCAGCGGATCCGCGTTCGGGACTGCGCGTCCTTCGGCCTTCCGGGCTTCGTCCGGATAGCGGTGCGCACGCGCGACGAGAACCGCCGCCTGCTCGAGGTGCTCGAGACGTGCTCGGCCTGATCCTCGCTGGGGGGCGCGGCACGCGCTTCGGCAGGGGAGAGAAGCCCCTCGCGCTCTGCGCCGGTCGACCGATGATCGAGAGGGTGGCGGACGCGCTCACCGGGGCGGGGCTCGAGATCGTGGTCGTCACCTCGCCGTCCACTCCCTTCACCCGGAACTGGTGCTCCGCCCACGGGCTGGCCTGCCTCTGCGCGGGGGGTGCCGGGTACGTCGAGGATCTGGCCGAGGCCGCCGGTGCGCTCGGTGTGGACGGCCCCCTTCTCTGCGTCTCGTCCGACCTCCCCTGCCTCACGCCCTCCCTCGTCGAGCGGGTCCTGTTCGCCTACGCAGCCCAGCCCCTCCCGGCGCTCTCGGTCTGGGTGCCCGTCGGCACCGACGGGGGTGCCGGCGCGCCATGCATCGAGACGTTCGACGGGACGAGGGCAGTCCCCGCCGGGATCAACGTCCTGTACGCTAGCCGGATGGAAGGCCAGCAGGAGGAGGCTCGGCTTCTGATCGATGAACCCCGGCTCCGTTACAACGTCAACACGCCAGGGGTTTTGCTCGAGGCGGAGACGTTCCTGGCAGCGACCGGAGACCCCCCGTGCCAGGGCACCGGAACACCGGAAAAGGGATAATCGAACCCGTTCGAGAGTACAGGCATATGACGACCTCGCGGGAGATCGAACTCGAGGGACACATCATCGACTCGGGGATCATGACCCGGGCCCTGGACCGGATCATGGACCGGGGAGGGTCGTTCGAGATCCTGGAGTTCCAGGTGGGCAAGCACAAGACAGACCCGTCTTTCGCGCGTTTGAGCGTCACCTGCGAGGAGCCGACCACGCTCCAGCTCATTCTCTCCGACCTACACCGCCTCGGCGCCCGGCAACCGACGGTCGAAGATGCCGGCCTGGAGCCGGCAGAGGCCGATCGTGTTGCGCCCCGCGGGTTCTATTCGACCACGAATTACCCGACCGAGGTGAAGTTCCGCGGCACCTGGCTCCCGGTCAGGGATATCGAGATGGACTGCCTGATCACGGTCGACCCCGCGGGCCAGGTGGCCCAGTGCCTCCCGTTCTCGAAGCTCCGCAAGGAGGCGCTCGTCGTGGTCGGCGAGGAGGGCGTCCGGGTATTCCCGCCTGAGAGGCCTCGCGAGACCTCGACCTTCGAGTTCATGCACGGGACCGTCTCGTCCGAGCGGCCGAGCGAGACCCTCATCGCCCGGATCGCAGGCGAGATGATCCGGGTCAAGCAGGCGGGCGGGCGGATCGGGCTGGTCGGGGGCCCGGCGATCGTCCACACGGGGGCGGGGCCGGCGCTGGCCTGGATGGTCCGGAACGGATTCGTCGACGTGATCTTCGCGGGGAACGCGCTCGCGACCCACGATATCGAGTGCAGCCTCTTCGGGACCTCGCTCGGCATGGATCTCGCGACCGGGACGCCTGTCCGGGACGGGCACCGGAACCACCTGGACGCGATCGCCGAGATCCTGCGGGCCGGTTCGATCGCGGATGCCGTCGAGCAGGGGATCGTGACGAGCGGGGTGATGTACGAGTGCGTGCGGAGCGGCATCCCGTACGTCCTCGCCGGTTCGATCCGAGACGACGGTCCCCTCCCCGACGTGATCACCGACACGGTCCTGGCCCAGGACGCGATCCGCGAGCACCTCCGGGGGTGCGGCATGGTCCTGATGATCGGGACCCTGCTCCATTCGGTCGCGGTCGGCAACTGCCTCCCGGCCGAGGTCAAGACGATCTGCGTCGATATCAACCCGGCATCGGTGACGAAGCTGATGGACCGGGGAACGATGCAGGCGATTGGGATCGTCTCGGACGCGGGCACGTTCCTGCCCCTGCTCGCCCGCGCCCTCGGGTACGATGGGGGCGCGCCCGACGCGATAGACGGCTCACCGCGTGAGCGGTAGACAGTATGGACGCTCGTGCTCGAGCACGAACTCCCACTCTCTTTTACAGTCGCACGGGATCGCCATCGCCTCGACGAGCCGCGAGCGGTCGGCCTCGAGCGAGTACGAGCGGATCGCGTCCACGATCTCGCGGTCGCAGGCTCCGCAGTTGTGCGGCCCGCGGCGTCTCCCCCCGCCGAGCGGGTCCGCGCTGACGTGCCGCTGCGCTCCGAGCAGGATCGAGAGCACGGACCAGAGGTAGGGGGGCCGGTACGCTCCCTGCCGCCAGTGGCGCTCGAGCTCGGTGTTCCGCTGAACCGTGCACGGGTTCATCGAGATCAGGTCAGCGTGGGGTGACACGTCGGTGATCGAGCGCTCCATGTCCATGAGCGCCTCGGACTCGGTGAGGAAGAGGGGCTTGTGGAGGAGGTAGGCCTTGACCCTGGCTCCCGCCGCCCGGGCCTCGCGGACCGCGTTGAGGTACATCGAGAACGAGAAGCCCTTGTCGATCGACTTCTCGCGCACCATGTCGTTCGTCGTCTCGAGCCCGATGGCGACCTGGACGGGATTGGCGCTCCTCCCGGTGTCGACCCTTGCCGCAAGCCCGGCGACCCGTTCCCGGTCGACGAACTCGGGCCGGGACTCGACGAGCAGGGTCTTACCGCGGAAGGCGTCCCCGATCGCGTCGAGAGCGGGCGGCGGCACCTCGCCGGGGTCGAGGAGGCTACCCGAGCTGAAGACCTTGACGTAGTCGTACTCCCGGCCCCCGTGCTCGTTCTCGACCCATGCCAGCTGGCCCCGGACCAGCCGCTCGGCCTCCTCGAGCGTTCCGTGCTGCTCGTGGCGGTACGAGCACATCCGGCAGCGCCGCCACGAGCAGCCGGGGGTCCGGAGGATCAGCGTCAGGGTCGGAACCACCCGGTCTTCGAGGCGGTCGGAGCCGATCCAGCTGGCGAGGGGTCTTTCCGGGTCCATGGCGTGAAGCGTTTAATAGGTCTCGTGCCAATAGAAACGTTACGATCCGGCCCCCTTTCCCGGGGGCTATCCGGAGCCGATAGAATGATCAGACGACTGCTGCTCATACTCTGCATAGGTGCGCTGCTGGTTTCGACCGCCGGGGCGTACGTGGTGACCATCGACGCTCCTGGCACGCTCGTCGTGGGCGAACCTCTCGTCGTGAACGGGTCCTCGACCCTTCCCCCGGGATACACCCACCCCCTGGTCCTCTACCTCGGACCAGCCGAGCGGGGCCGGACGGCGATCGTGGTGCAGCCGGACGGGACCTTCTCCGAGACCTTCGAGACGGCGGGCCTCCCCGGCGGAGACTACCGGGTCGAGCTCGAAAGGCCCCGCGACCCCAGTTTCTTCGGGTCTTCCTCGACGACGTGGCGATCCGTGACCCTCGCCGACCGGTCGGGCGAGGTCGTCGTGACCTCGCCGCCGGTCCAGATCGATTCCGGGAGCCTGGTCGTCTCCGGAACCGCGACGGGAAGGGCGGGAGGCTCGATCGGGATCGGGGTGACGGGGCCCGGGAACTTCACCTACGGCCCCGAGTTCGTGGCGATCGGTGCCGACGGGCAGTACTCGGCGACGGTCCAGGTTCCCGGGCCAGGCGAGTACCGTGTCGCGCTCTCCGACGCGGCGGGCCTCATCGGGCGGTACACTGTGGCAGTCCGGGAGGAGCCCACCGCCGCGGCGTCCCCGACGGTGACCCCTACGGCGGCAGCGAGCATGACGACGAATGCGAGCGAAACGACCCCTGTCCCGGTCTCGCCTGCCCCGACCCGGGCATCGCTCTCGCCGCTCCTGGCCGCCCTCGGTGCGGGGCTCCTGCTTCTCGTTTGCGGACGGCAGGACTGAACTCCCCCTTTTTCTACAACCCGGCAACGACGGCCGTTCCGAACGCGATCGTCGAGGCCGTCCCCCCGAGGTCGGGAGTGACGAATCCTCTGGCCAGGACACGTTCGATCGCGGCATCGAGCCGCGTCGCGTCAGGGAGATCGCCGAGGTGCTCGAGGAGCATGACGACGCTGCGGAGCGCGGCCACCGGGTTCGCGATCCCCCGGCCCGCGATGTCCGGGGCCGATCCGTGGACCGGCTCGAAGAGCGCGTGACGCTCTCCGAGGTTCGCGCTCGGCAGGAGGCCAAGCCCACCGGCGTGGTACGCGGCGACGTCCGAGAGGATGTCGCCGAACATGTTCTCGACCAGGATCACGTCGTAGCGCTCGGGCCGGCAGAGGACGTCGAGGCAGAGGGCGTCGATGAACGCGTCGTCGGTCGGCACGCCCTCACCCGACGCGACGTCGCGGGCGATTTCGAGGAAGAACCGGTCCGCCGCGAGCACGTTCGCCTTGTGGCCGATGGTGAGCTTCCGCCGGCCGGCTGCGACGCGGCACGCGGCACGGGCGATCCGCTCGGTCCCCGCCCGGGTGATTACGCGCTCGGTGCAGGCCCGGTCCGCCTCGATCCGTTCTCGGCCGGCGTAGAGCCCCTCCGAGTTCTCGCGCACGACAATGAGATCGCACGCGCCCCCGCGGACGGGGCGGATGTTCGCGAAGAGGCCGAGTTCACGCCGCAGCCGGAGCACCACGCTGGGATACTCGCCGTGGGGGGCCGAGCTGACTGCGCCGAAGAGCACGGCGTCGCACGAGGAGACGAGATCCAGGTCCTTCTCGTCGACGGCGGTCCCCGTGCGCCGCCAGCGCTCGAGGCCGAGTTCGACCGGCACCTGGTCCCAGTCGGGGCGGAGGAGGCGGAGCGCTTCCGCCGCCACGGGGATCACCTCGCGCCCGATCCCGTCCCCCTCAACGACCGCGATCCGCGTCATGCATCCTCCAGGCCGCGGCGAGGGCGCGGACCGCGTCGAAGATCTGGGCGGGGGAGTCCCCCCAGTGGACGACCGTGCCGAAGAACCCACGGACCTCCCGGAGACCGCGGCGTTCGGAGCGGCAGCACCGGGCCACGAACGGCTCGGCGTTCACGTGCCCGAGCGGGCAGGTGTCGTCCTGGACGAACGGGACCCCGTAGCACTCCTCGACCAGCTCGCGCCCGGTCGTGCAGCAGGCCACGGTCTCGCCGGCCTCCACGCGGTCCGCGTCGAGGGTCCGGGGAAAACCGGCCGCCCGGCACGGGTAGACCGACGCCCCGGCACCCCGGATGTCGCGGACGTGGTGGCAGAAAGTGACGGACAGGTCGCCGAAGAGGCCGAGCGCCTCCATCTCGCGTATCCCGGCCGAGAGGTTCGGGCGCGGGGGCTCGATGTCGTAGACGTGGACCTCGAGGAGGGGTTCGCTCTCCGGGTCGAGGACGAAGGTCACGTGCTCGTCGAGCCCCGTGAAGACCGTGCACCGCCGCCCCGAGGCACGCGCGAGCCTGACGAGGAGGGCGCGGTCCCAGAGCCGGACGCGGTCGGGGTGGACCGCCACCTCGTCGGCCCGGGCCAGGAGCCGCCCTTCTGAGACCGGCCGCATCAGCCCGGGCGAACCGGGATCAGTATCGACCGCGAACAGGTCGAACGAGTCGCCGGACGGCCGGAGCAGGTAGCGGGTCAGGAAGTAGACCGTGTCGCCACAGGGGTTCCCGCTGACGACCCCGACCTCCCGACAATCGGGGATCATGCCGTGCCCTTCAGCAGCTCGACCAGTCCGCCGGCACCGAGGATCGCGCGCATCCGCGGCGAGAGCGGTGCGATCGGCACGGGGGGGCGGTCCCCGGCGCGGACGAGGCCCGCCTCCAGGTCCACCTCGACCGGGTCCCCGTCCTCGCAGTCGAGTTCGGCCTCTGCGATCGGCAGCCCCAGGTTGATCGCGTTCCTGTAGAAGATCCGCGCGAACGACGGCGCGACCACGGCGACCACGCCGGCCTCGCGGAGCGCGACCGCTGCCTGTTCGCGCGACGACCCGCAGCCGAAGTTCGGGCCCGCGGCGATTACGGCCCCTCTCAATCGACCGGCGAGGGTGGGGTCCAGGTCCTCGAACGCGCGCGCGGCCCAGACCGACCGGTCCTTCGTCCGGAGGTACCGACCGGCGATGATCATGTCCGTGTCGATGTCCGGGGGCAGCCGGATCGCCCGTCCCGCGAGCCTCATGCGGCCCCCTCCGGCGGTGCGATCTCGCCCGCGAGCGAGGACGCGGCCGCCGTCCCGACCGAGGCAAGGTAGACCTCGCCGCCGACACCCATCCGGTTCCGGAAGTTCCGGTTCGCGGTCGAGAGGCAGACCTCGCCCTCGCCGAGCACGCCCAGATGCATGCCCAGGCACGGGCCGCAGCCCGGCGGGCCGACCGTGCAGCCGGCCTCGACTATCGCTTCGAGCGCTCCCGACCGGATCGCGCCTGCGAGCACCCGGCGCGAAGCGGGGATCACGACCGTCCGGACCCGGACGCGCCTGCCCTTGATGGCCGCCGCGAACCGCTCCAGATCCTCGAGCCGGCCGTTGGTGCAGGTGCCGACGAAGACCTGGTCGATCGCCGTGCCGGCAACGCGGTCCACGGGGCGGGCCGAGTCGACACGGTGCGGGACCGCCACGAGCGGCTCGACGGCGCCGAGGTCGATATCGTGCTCGTCGGCGTAGTCCGCGTCCTCGACGGTCTGGGGGGAGGCCTCGACACCGAACCCCGCCAGGTACTCGCAGGTCGTCCTGTCCGCGTAGAAGAGCCCGGTCTTCGCGCCGGCCTCTATCGCGAGATTCGAGCAGGTGAGCCGGCCGGCCATCGAGAGCGTCGCCGCCCCCTCGCCCCTGAACTCGAGCGCCCGGTAGGTGGCGCCGTCCATGCCGAGGCGGGAGACGTAGGCGAGCGCGAGGTCTTTCGCCTCGGCACCGCCTCCGAGCTCTCCCGAGAGCGAGATTTTCGTCGTCTCGGGCACGCGGAGCCAGGTCTCCCCGGTCGCCCAGATCGCGGCCATGTCGGTCGCGCCGACCCCCGTGGCGAACGCGCCGAACGCACCGAGCGTGCAGGTGTGCGAGTCGGCCCCGATCACGACCTCGCCCGGCCGGACGCCGCCCTCGCCCATGACCTGGTGGCAGATCCCCTCGCCGACGTCGCAGAGAGGGACCCCGCTCTCGTGCGCGAACCGGCGGAGCTCGGCCTGGAGGGTCGCGGTCTCGGAGTTGTTCGCGGGCACGATGTGGTCGAAGAGGAGGCGCATCCTGCCGGGCCGGGCGAGCGGCTTGCCGATCGTGCGGAAGGTCTGGAGCGCGAGCACCCCCGTCCCGTCGTGGGCGTAGGCGACGTCGATCGCCCTGTCGACGCACTCGCCCGCGGGGGCTCCAAGGATACGCTCTGCGAGGGTCGGCATCACCCCTCCCCGCGGACGCGGCGGATCAGGTCCATCAGCACCTCGGGTGTGACGGTGCACTTCTGATGTTCCCCCCGTTCCTTGACGAGTTCGAGCACGCGCGAGATCTGACGGTCGTCGAGCCGGCACCCGAGCGAGCAGACCACGTGCTCGAGCGCCCTGCGCCCCGAGTGCTTTCCGAGCACGAACCTCCGTTCGGCCCCGATCTCGGCGGGGTGGACGTACTCGTAGGTGTTTGGGTCCTGCAGCAGGGCAGCGATGTGGATCCCCGACTCGTGCGCGAACGCGTGCTCGCCGACCACCGGGTGGGTCTTGCCGACGGGGATCCCGGAGCACTCGGCGACCAGGGCGGAGAGGGCCGGGAGGTGGTCCAGGCGGTACCGGTCCACGCCCCCCTTGTGAAAGAGCCCGACGAGCACCTCCTCCAGGCGCGCGTTGCCTGCCCGCTCCCCGATCCCGTTCACGGTCGTGTGGAGCTGGAAGGCGCCGGCCTGGGCCGCCGTGAGGGTGTTCGCGGTCGCGCACCCGAGGTCGTTGTGGCAGTGCGCACAGAGCGGGACGCGGCTCTCGGAGACCAGCTGGCTCATGACCCGGTGCATCTCGAGCGGGACGAGGCAGCCGACCGTGTCCGCGAACGAGACCAGGTGCGCCCCGTGCTCGGCGCCCCGTCGGTACATCTCGTGTAAAAACGCGGTCTCCGTCCGGGAGGCGTCCTCTGCCGCGAACCGGACAGAGAGGCCGTGGTCGCGCGCGTAGTCGACCATCCGGAGGGCCTCGTCGAGCACCTCGGCCCGCGGTCGCCGGTACTTGAGCCGGACATGGAGGTCGGAGGTCGCGATGAAGATCGAGACCATGTCCACCTCCGCCGCGATCGCGGCGTCGATGTCCCCCTGCTTCGCACGGGCGAGGCAGCAGATCCGTGCCTCGAGGTCGAGGCTGGTCACGGCCCGGACGCACTGCAGCTCGTAGGCCGAGACAGCGGGGAAACCAGCCTCGATCACCTCGATCCCGGTCTTATCGAGGAGGGTGGCGATCGCGGCCTTCTCCTCGCATGTGAACGAGACGCCGGGGGTCTGTTCGCCGTCCCGGAGCGTCACGTCGCAGATCTCAACATTCCATGGTTCCATAACGGGCTCCTGCGGGGCAGTCGCCCCGCACGATGACGGTCGTTGTCCGGTCGGGGGGGGCGATCGCCCGGGCGAGCCCCACCCGGTCGACCGCGTCGAGCACGGTCGGGTCGGCCCAGGCGAGGTAGGGTTCGACACCGTGGTGGGGCTGCCGCCCGGTCATGGCGAGGCACCGGTTCTCGAGCACGACGCAGAGGAAGGGTACGGCCTGCTCGTACACGTCGATAAGGGCGTTGATCCCCGAGTGGAGGAGGGCGTAATCTCCGATCAGGGCGACTCCGGTACTCGTCGCGGCGACACCGACCGAGGAGCCGAGGCCGTACCCGGCGACACCGTTCGCATAGGGGGGGGCAAGCGACATCAGCGCGCACCCGGTGTCGCAGACGGGGACGAGGCCCCGTTCCGCGAGCAGGGCGAGCACCGGGGCGAACGGGCAGTCCTCGCAGAGCACTGTCCGCCGGCCACGGCGCGCGTAGGTCTCGGGCTCGCCTGGGTCCGGAGGGGGCCGGAGCCCCCGGTGCTCGCGGACGAACGGCCGCCCGTGCTCGTGGACCCCGACACCGGTCCCGATCCCGGGCGGCGGCGGATAGACCGTGACCACGCGGGCGTCGCCGTCGGCCGCGCCGACGCCGACGGCTCCCCGTCCCGGCCGGTTGAGGCGCGAGTCGGCGGCCCACCGGAAGAGATCGCGGGTGCCCCGCCGGGCGCGGGCGGCGCGACCCCTCATGGTCAGGTCGTCGGCGGGGCAGGGCGGTGCGCGCGGCCCGCGGGACCGCGGGGGCGGGGCGGCGTCCGACTCGAGGAGCGCGGGGGTGACGCGGAGCAGGGCGACGCGGGAGGCCGCCTCCGAGACCCGGAAGGCCTCCTCGACCGCGTCCGCGACGGTCGCGCCGTCGGGCTCGAGGACGGGGACCTCGGCGAGCTCGCCGTAGTAGCGCGAGTCCTGCGCGTTCTCCGACCAGCGCGCGGTCACGTCGTCGCCGACCACGATTACGACCCCGGCCGAGATGCCGCGGGTCGTAGCCTGCACGAGCGGGTCGGCGCAGGCGTTGAGGCCGACGTGCTTGACCACGAGGCCCGAGCGCCGGCCCGAGAGGGAGTGGCCCAGGCAGTGCTCGAGCCCGACCTTCTCGTTCGCCGGCAGGCCAGCGCCGAGCCCGGCCGCGATCGCGGTCACGGGGTAGCCCGGCACGCCGTACCAGTGGTCGGCGGCCGCGCGGAGGGCCGCCACGAGCGCGGTCTCGGCGTTCACAGGTCCCTCCAGGCCGCAAGATCGCAGCCCGTGCAGGCGCCGCACATGCTCAGGGCCCCGGACGGGTCGAGCCCCGCCCGGTCGAGCGCACGGGAGAGGTGGCGGGCGGCGCGGACGAGCCGCTCCGGGGTCGGGCGGGGGAGGTTTCGGCAGCCCGCGGCCGGCGTGAGCGGCCGGAGCACGGGGACGACACCGAGAGCGACGAGCCCATCGACGCAGCGGTCGAGCTCGCCGTCGGTCTCGCCGAGGCCGACGAGCACGTTCGAGAAGACGTGCCCCCGCCCGAAGAGCGGCACGGAATCGGCGAGCGCCTCCCGGACCGTTTCGTACGGGAGTCCCGGGCAGTGCGCGGCGAAGAGTTCGGGCGTGGCCGTCTCCAGGTTGAACTTGACCTCGGCAACACCGAGGGCGTGGAGCCGCGCGGGGGTTGCGAGGGTCGGGAAGATCGAGACCCCGATCGGGAGATCGAAGCCCCGGAGCGCCTCGACCACCCGGCAGACGTACTCCTCCTCCTCCTCGACCGAGACGGCGACCCCGCTCGTTAGCGCGATGGCGTCGACCGACCCTGCGACGGATTCGACGAGGGCGACGATCTCCCCGACCGTCTTTCTCGCGCCCCTGCAACCTGGGACCCGGCAGTAGACGCAGTCGAAGACGCAGGACTCCGAGACCGTGACGAAGGCCTGACGGGGACAGTGGAGACCGACCGGCTCGAGACGACCATCCGCCCGCTCGCCCCCGCAGGAGAGCTCGGCACGTCCGTCCTCGTGAACGATCAACCGGGCCGGGCCGCCGGACCCGAGAGGGATCCGGATCCGTCGACCCCCCCGCGAGAAGAAGACGGCGCCGTCCCCCCCGGCGCCGGGCCCAGCCGTCGACCGGGCCACCGCGCCCGGAGGGAGCTCGCCCTCGATCCGGCACCCGCCCCCGGCGAGCACGGCCGCCTTCAGCCCGGTCCATCCCACAGCGCAAGCGCCTCCTCGTAGTCGGTGTAGAACGGGATCGCGGCGACAGCGCCGACGGCGCCCCGCCCGGCCATGCAAAGGTCGAGGCAGGGGTCCCGGAGCCGTCCGAGCTCTCCGGGATCGATCTCGCCGCGCTTGACCCGCTCCCCGAAGGGTCTCAGCGGGGATGGGTCGAACCCTGTATAGACGGCCATGCCGGTCTCGCCCGAGAGCGTATGCTCCTCGAGAAGGGCCTTGAACCGGGATGCGAGGGCTGCAGGGGTCCGCGACGCGAACTCGACGACGATGCCGACGCAGTTCTTTGTCCGGAAGGGGACGGGATAGAGCTGCACGATTGTGTGCGAGAGGTAGACGTCTTCGTCGTTCTCGACGCCCCGGGCGATGGTGTGGGCGAGCGTCCAGGTTGCCCCTGCCTCGGGGGTGTCGGTATCGTCGACCCCGATCAGCACCCGCTGGCGGAGCGGAACCCAGACCTTCGAGCCTGCCCGCTTCCCGCCGCCGCACGGATCGCTCTCTGCCCTGGCGAGCCCGCCGGCCCGGCTCCGCGATCCGGACGCTCCGACGCCCCCGCCGCCGAGCCCGACGTAGGTGACCGCGAGCTCGTCGTCGCACCGCTCGACCCCGGCGATACCGGCGGGGAATCTCGATCCCTCGAGCGCCAGGTCGACCGCCCCCTCGGAGAGGAGATAGCGCATGGTCGGGCCGACGCAGCGGGCATCGCGGACGAGAGGGCTCTGCCGGTAGTGGTGGCGGGACCACATCGCGCCACCGATGCAGTCGTAGAACTCCACGAGCTCGATCTCGTCGTGCCCGGCGCCGGCAACTGCCACGAGGCGGCGGTACGGCACTGTATACGGGTCAGAGATCTTCTCCATAGAGCCCTGCTGCCTCCGGTCCCTCGTCGGCCCAGAGCAGTGCTCCGAGCGCGCCGATCCTACCCTTGCCCCGGTTCTGATCGATGAACCGAACGTTCAGCCGCTCCGCCTCGTCCTCGGCCTCGGCCCTTGTCAGGATCTCGGTCTTGACCCTCCGCATCGCGTCGGCCCCGCCGGGATGGACGATGCCGGAGCGGACCGCGATACCCGCATCCGGCGAGAGCGAGTGCTCGCGGACGAAACTCGAGACGAATTCCTCAAGCTCCCCGATCTTTCCGGGCCGCACGGCGTAGACGAGCGCCGAACCGACGCAGTTCGTGGTCTTGTTCGGGACCGCCGGGTTGAGCTGGACCAGGCGCATGCCGAGCAGGTGGACGTCCTCGACCGGGCAGGCGGCCGCACACTGGAGCGCGAGCACCCAGGTGGCCCCTCCGGCCTCGGTGTCGGTGTCGTCGATCCCGAACGTCACCTTCTCGTACACGGGCGAGACGATCCGGACCCGATTAGCCCTCGCGCCGCCGACTGAGAGGTCGGCTTCGTCGGGGTACTCGGCCCGGATCACCCCGGGGGCCTGCGGCAGGCAGGCCGCGATCCCCACGCCGGCGCCGGCGATCCCGGCCCAGCTCGTGACCACCTCGTCGCCATCCATCTCGACGGCCTCCAGCGCCTGGCCCCCGCTCCTCGCCTCGGCTGGGCCGAAGCGGACGGGGAACCGGCCGAGCCGCGTCCTGATCCGCAGCGTCGAGCCGTCAACGGAACAGGAGTCGATCGCACCACCGGCACGCCGGCGGTTCATCGCGTCCCATTCCACCGGGCCCCGGGCGCGGCAGGTCTCCAGGATCTCGGCTGCTCCAGCCGCACGATCAACCATTACCAGGAATCGCTCGGAGAACAGACGGCCGAAACGGTTCCTGACTTCGTCGGGTGTGAGCGTGATCATGATACCGCCGAAATATTCGTTAACAGGATTCTCGGCAACATCCTATTTATTTCCTCGTGTACCCTCCCGGGCCCCCGGGAGCCAGCAGGGGTTGAGGTGAGCCGGCGATGGGGTGGATCCCACGATAATAGACGAACCGGCAGGCCTTCAACGAGCGGAAGATCCCCGCGAGACAGGGACAATCGGAGAGAAATGGCCCTGCGATCCAGAAAAAGACGAATAGACGAGCCTCGATCCCGAAAAGGGGCCAGATTGAACCACGTTGAGATGATCCAGGGATGTACCGGACGCGGTTTAAAAATTCGGCACTATCTTCTATTTATAGTGTATGATACCAGGATCAAACATCTCCATCCGCATTTAACCTTAATAACGGATAATTGAACCCAAACTGGTCAAACAAGTTCAAATTTGGTCAGGTCTTAAAAGATCATGTATAAATAATCAAACGTTCCTGTATTGATCGACTAGAGGGTGGTTGATGAAGGTCTGGAAGCTTGTCCTCTGTGCACTCATTCTTGGAATTGTCTTGTTGGCGCAGTCTGCCATCGCCGCCACGATCGTGGCCGCCAGCGACGCGAGCGCCACCTCGAAGGCCTCGGCACAGTACATCTGTGACGGGGTCAACGACCAGGTCGAGCTGAACAACGCGCTCGCGAGGGGTGGGGAGGTCGTCATGACCGAGGGCACCTTCCGGACGTCGGGCACGATCGTGGTCAAGGGGAACACGGTATTCAGGGGGCAGGGGCCTGGCAAGACGGTCCTCTCGATGGCCGGCGACTACGGGGCCCGAGTAGACATCTCCCAGCCCGATGTGACTGTGAAGGACTTCAAGATCACGCAGAGGGGATGGCTGATGATAACCACCTCGCGCGTGAAGGTTCACGACGTGACCATCCAGGACTCCAAGAAGACCGCGCCTACCGTCAACGGCATGTTCTTCGTCTGGGCCAGCAACACCGCATGCGAGGATATCGAGTTCATTCGGTGCAAGGCGATCGACGTCGGGTCGACCGGGTTCAACCTCAACGGCCAGGGCTCGCCACGGGTGAACCGGAACATCCGGTTCGATGATTGCCTCGCGCTCCGGTGCGGCAACGCGGGCTCTGGCAAGATCTGGGCGGTCGGGTTCGACTTCCACGAGGGCGCCGATCTCTACGACCTGACCGTCACCAACTGCCGAGCGGAGGACTGCTGGGAGTCCGGGTTCTATTTCGAGCCGAATTTCTGGAACGGGAACGACCCCAACAGGGCCATCCCTGTGCAGGTCAACAGCCGGTTAAGCAACTGCGTCGCCGTCAACAACGGGTGGCGGAACACCGAGCCGACCCGATTCTACATGACCGGTTACTACCTGACCTGCGGTGTCACCGTCACCAACTGCGTCTCTGTCAACAGCAGGAACAACGGTTTCTGGCTCTGGCAGAACTCCAAGGACGTGATCCTGAACGGTTGCACTGACGACGGCTCGGACAAGTCCTTCCAGGTGAGGACCGGGACAAACCTCCGGTTCAACGACTGTATCTCCAAGAACGCGAGGACCCACGCCCTCTACATGTGGGGGTCCTCCGGTGTGGTATTCGACAAATTCCGGATCATCAACCCGAAGAAGTCGAGCGGCGCCGTTTCGCTCGGGCTCCGCGAGGACCACCCGAACGACCCCTGGCCGGTGACCGGGTGCACGCTAGATATCCTGCTGACCGGGGGCGATCCCGGCACCCTGGTCAACTATTACAATGCGAAGAACAACAAGATCACGATCAACGGCGACACTTCCGAGATCCCGACCGGCACCGTGACGCCGATCCCCGTCGTGTCGGGCGACACGACGCCCACGCCCACGCAGGTCCCCGAGGGCGAACTGCCGTCCGGCGCCGGCAACGGCGTGATCCCGGGGACGATCGAGGTCGAGGACTACGACGGCGGCGGCCAGAACGTGGGCTATTTCGACACCACTCCCGAGAACGAGGGGGGTGCGTACCGCAGCGATGGCGTCGACATCGAGTACAGCGCCGCCGCCGGGGGCAACGTTGTCGGATACAACCGGCCGGGAGAGTGGCTCCAGTACACGGTCGAGGTCAAGGAGACGGGGACCTACCAGGTCTCGCTGAGGGCAGCCAGCCCCAACAGCGACACGTCCCTCAAATTCCTCGTTGACGGGAAGGAGACGGCGACGTTCGCTATCCCGAACACCGGCAACTGGTACACGTTCGCCGACGTGAAGACCACGGTCACCCTGAGCAAGGGCGAGCACGTCCTGCGTCTCTCGACCGGGGGATACCACAACCTCGACCGGATGACGTTCTCGACGTCTGGCACAGTCACTTCCACGACGACGGCGACGCCGACGCAGCCCACGATACCGGGAGCAGCGGCGATCCCAGGGCTGATCGAGGCCGAGAACTACAACAGCGGTGGCGAAGGGGTGGCCTACCACGACACGACGCCCCAGAACGAGGGAGGAGAGTACCGGCAGGACGGGGTCGATATCGAGATGGCCAGCTCCGAGGGGAGCTACGTGGTCGGATGGGTACGGCCTGGCGAGTGGCTGAAATACTCGGTGAACGTCGCCACCGAAGGGGTCTACGACGTCTCGTTCCGGGTCTCGAGCCCGAACAGCGATGGCTCCTTCAGGATGCAGGTGGACGGCACCGACGTCTGCACGGTGATGGTCCCGAACACGGGGAACTACAACTCCTACACCACGGTCGTTCAGCAGGTCTCGCTCCCGGCGGGAGGACACACGATCCGGCTCTACTTCAACGGCTATACGAACCTGAACTGGATGAAGTTCCAGACCAACACCGGCATCACGCAGGGGACCGCGACGCCGACAGCGACACCGACGGTCACGGCAACCAGCGGGCAGGGCCTGACGCTTCCGGCGCCGCTGCCGACGACCTACGGCAGCGGCGTGATCCCCGGGGTGATCCAGGCAGAGGACTACAACATCGGCGGTCAGAACGTGGGCTACTACGACACCACCTCGTCGAACTTCGGAGGCATCTACCGGAACGAGGACGTGGACGTGGAGCTGGCCGACGGTGGCGACGACCCTGTGGTCTGCTGGGTCCGGCCTGGCGAGTGGCTCAAGTACACGGTGAACGTGCGGCAGACGGGCGACTACGACGTGGTCTTCCGCGTCTCGAGCCCGAACGCCAACACCCAGATGCGCCTGCAGGTCGACGGTGTCCAGGCCACGACCTTCACCGTGCCGAAGACCGGCAGCTACCAGACGTACACGGACGTGACCCAGACGATCCCGCTGAAGGCGGGCCCGCACGTGCTCCGGCTGGTCCTGGGTGGTTACCACAACATCAATTACATGGCCTTCACGCCGAGCGGCTCGACGGCAGGGCTCAGGTCACTCGCGCCCGAGACCGTCGACATGACCCCGGTGTCGACCGTGAACGCGACGCCGACCGCGACCGTCGACATGACCCCGGTGTCGACCGCGACCGCGACGCCGGCTGCGACCGTCGACATGACCCCGGTGTCGACCGCGACCGCGACGCCGGCTGCGACCGTCGAGTCGACCCCGGTGTCGACCGCGACCGCGACGCCGGCTGCGACCGTCGAGTCGACACCGGTGGCGACCGCGAACGCGACGCCGGAGCTCACGACGGTGCGGCTCCTACCGGCCCGGGGCAGCCCGCCGGTCGGGACGACGGCCGGACCGGTGGTGACCGTGACCCAGGAGCCACCGGTGGTGACGACCGAGGCGCCCTCGCCGGCGCTGATGGAGCTCGTCCTTGACGACCGGAACCTCTCCACCTTCGCCAGACTGGCGCAGGAGGCCGGGCTGAACGGAAACCTCGGCGGTGACGAGCCGCTGACGGTCTTCGCGCCGACCGATGAGGCTTTCGACGCCCTTCCGGACGGCGCCCTCGAGGGGCTCCGTTCCGACCCGGCACGGCTCGCCGCGGTGCTCGGTTTCCACCTGGCCCCGGGGCGGTTCACGTCCGGCGACCTCGATCGCATGACCTCGGTCGAGACTCTCGACGGGCTGGAGGCCTCGATCGTAATCCGGCCCGACGGGGTCCTCGCGATCGCCGGAGCGGGGATGAACGCGACCGACCGCATCGCGGGCAACGGCGTGCTCCACGTCGTCGACGCGGTGATGCTCCCCCTCGGCTGGGACACGACCCCGACCACGGACCTCCCGACCCCCCCGGAAGTGGCGGGGGGGACCCCCGGTGAGATCCCGGAGCCGGCCGGCACGGCGACGTCCCTCCCAGAGCCCGGTGTTCCTGATGCTGTGAACGGGACCGGAGAGGCGCTCGTGCCCCCGGTCGCCGATTAACTTATTTTTTCCGTTCGGCCTGACCGACCCGCTTCGCCGCGGGTTCGAACCCCGTGAAAGAAGAGAGATCTGTTACTGTCTCAGGATTGTTCGGACCGTCGCCGAGCCGGCGCCGAAGAACCGGCGCGTGAAATCGGCCGCCAGGTCGGGTTCGTACTCCTTGCAGCTGAAGATGTCGATGTAGGCCGAGTTCGTCTCGTTCGCGAAGTGTCCCGAGATGAGGGAGGTCTCGATCAGCTGCGTCATCGAGTAGCCGGCAACGCGGTTGGTCGGTCCGAAATGCACGACCTGCGGCTCTCCGAACCGCTTCATCCCGATCAGGTCGCAGACCTCGACAAGGTACTGCCGGATGCGGTCGGCATCGCGGATCCCTGCAGGGTCGCATCCCAGGAGATCGATACAGGTGCAAAGCCCCCACGCGTCGGTCTCCCGGAACTCCCGGACGACCGAGCTCACGCCGTTTGTTTCTGCCATTCAGAACTCCTCGTGACGTCGATCCGCCGCTTTTTATGCGCCTCTACATATATCAGGCAGAGAGACTTAAATTTATTTAATCGGACCGTGACCTCCTGGCGAACAATCGGCCCACCGGGTTAGATTCCTGCGCAGGAGGCCGGACGGGCGTCTCCGGCGCCATTCCCGCCCCGGAGGGGGGTCGAACGAATCGGAGTTCGGCAGATGCCGCATCACCCGATCCGCGTCCTCGCGTATCGGGCGAAATTCGCGCGCCGATCGACCGAAAACACCCCGGGAGAAAGAGTTATGTACAGGCATCCCGCCGTTCTACCCCGCAATTCGAGAACAAAGCATTAATTCGGGGATTTATTAATAACTTCCATTTACCACGCCCCCTGGAACCCCTCCGCCGACAGGCCCGAATTACCGGTCTTTTTGGAAAACAAATGGAAAATTTTTTATGAGACCACAAAGGATTTTTACATTGACCTAACCGCGACCGTATAATACGTTGCTGGTATAGGTGCATGATTCAAAGAGGTGTATCGATCGATGGCATTTAATCCACCAGTAGCAATCGTCGCGAAGGCAGGCGACGCGGGGAAGTACAAGACCGGCCTGCCCGCCTGGAACATGGTGCTCCGCGGGTTCTTCTCCGGGGCGTTCATCGCGATGGGCGCAGGCCTCGCGACTGTCTGCAGCACCGGCATTGTAGCCGGCCAGGCTGCTCTCGACGCGGGCTTCGTCAACGCCGGCTTCGCATCGGCGGGTATCTCCCAGCTCATCCTGGGCTCCGTGTTCCCTGTCGGGCTTATCATCACCATCCTGACGGGTGCGGAACTCTTCACCGGCGACGCGATGCTCGCGCCTGTCGCCGCCTTCGTCCACAAGGTCTCGTGGGCGAGCGTGCTGAACCTCTGGCTCTGGGTCTACATCGGGAACTTCATCGGCTCGATAACGTGGGCATACATCATGACCTACGGCCCGTACGCGTCGATCACCTCGACGGGGGCGATCTCGGCCAGTGCGTTCGGCGTGAGGGGGGTCCAGATCGCCCTCGCCAAGGTGAGCTATACCAGCATGCTCGGGCTCTGGTCCGCGTTCCTGAAGGGCATCGGCTGTAACTGGCTCGTCAACCTGGCCGTCCTGCTCGGGATCTGCGCCGACGATGCGGTCGGCAAGTTCTTCGGGATCTGGTTCCCGATCATGGCCTTCGTCTCGTCCGGACTGGAGCACTCGGTAGCGAACATGTTCTTCATCCCGGCCGGGATCCTGACATCGGGCATCCTGAGCGAGGCCCAGATCGCCACCCTCGGCGCGGAGAAACTGGCAGGTCTCAACTGGGTCACCTTCTTGACCAACAACCTGATCCCCGTCACGCTGGGCAACATCGTGGGCGGGATGGTCTTCGTCGGCCTGCTCTACTGGATCGCCTTCCGCAAGGAGATCCAGGCGCTCAAGTAACCCGATACTCCAAATGGAGATTGGCAAAATCAGGGTGAGGCCCGCGATCCTCCCGATCGTGGCCTTCCTCTTTCTCACTTTTATTCTCCTCTACACCGTCTACGTCACCGGCGACACCTCCCTGCTCGTCTGGGGAGTCCCGGCGCTCGCCTTCATCCTGATCGCCCCGCTCATACTCAACTACATGAGCCAGTCCCAGTACGCGGGCCTTATCCCGATCTACGAACGGGACGCGAAGCCCGTCAGGGTGAACCAGGTCAACATCTCGATGCTCGCGGACCCGGTGCGGCTCACGGGGATCGTCGAGGAGGTCCACTTCCAGTTCCTGAACCGCCCCTCGTACCTCGTCGGGGACCGCACCGGTGAGATCTCGGTCAAGATGTTCACGTCGCCGGCCGAGAAGATCCGCAAGGGCGACCGTGTCGAGGTGCTCGGGCAGGTGATCAAGCGGTTCGTCGCCGCCGGCGAGCCGGTGATCAACGCGGTCTCGATCCGCAAACTCGACCCGATCCAGGACGAGGCGGTCGCGCCGTCTCCTCCCGGGAAGAAGGCCAAGAGGCGGTAGTCCCGGTCGACCAGCGGGATCGGCTACTCCCCTTTTCTTCGCGGGACCGTCCACGTCCGCCGCCGATACCCCCGATTCTCCGATAAAAAGAGATTTAACCGGCAACGGATAGACGTATTCGAATGGCACGGAAGGCCAAGAAGAAGGCGGGGGAGGAGGCCCCGCTCAAGCTCTTCTACATATTCTATAACCGGGAGCGCTGGAACAACTGGCTGACATCGCTCTCGGAGGCCGACTTCGAAGGCGAGGGCGGCGACGACCTCCCGGAAGGGCTCGCGATGCTCTACTCGTTCTCCGAGGACATCACCCTCTCCGTTCTGAAGGTTGTGCGGCTCTGGCAGAACGGCCGGTTCAGCTCCGGTGAGGCCCTCGAGAAGATCGGGGAGATCGAGGAGATAGTACTCTCCGACCTTCCCGACGGCCCGCTGTCCGAGATCGTCACCCCCGTCCAGGAGTCGATGATCGTCCTCTTCGCTGCAGCCCGTCGGCACATCGCCGGTGACTTCGAAAAAGACGTGAAGGCGCTGGTCAAGCGCGGACGTGCCCTTGCCGCGGAGGGGGCAGACGAGACCCTGGACGTCGCTGCCGAGATCGGGGCCGCCGTGATCGCCGGGGCCGCCTGCTGCGCCAGGTACATCAGGGACGACCTTGAGGACCCGACCATCTTCGACGACTGGCTGGTCGAGATCGAGACGATGGGTGAGGCGATGAAGTCGCTCAAGGGTTTCGACGAGGAGGCCGGCGAGTCCTCGTGATCGCGGATAAAGCCCGGTTCCGGGCATCCCGCCGTCTCGAGCGACTGGCGGGTTTCCGGCTGCCCGACAAGGCCTTCCACGGGCTCGTGCTCGACACCCTCTCCTCGCGACTGGACTTCGACCGCCTGGACCCCACCACCCGCGCCCAGCTCCTGGAGTTCATCGCCGACTTTCTACGCTGCGGCTGCAAGAAAGCGCCCCACTGTGGCTGTCCCGAGCGGTTCTTCGCCGCGCTCGTGGTCGAGCTGCGCGAGCAGGGGCTCGACCACCGCCAGATCAGCGTCCACCTCGCCGACGCCTACGGGATCGAGATCTATCCGGCCGACATCCTCTCGTTTCTCGAGGACTCCGTCCACGTGCTCGAGGCGATCTCGGATGTGGCCGCACTCAGGGAGCGGAAGGATCTCTCTGCCCGGGCCCACGAGCACATCGCCGCGCTCGAGCGCTGAGGGTTCCTTCCTTCCCGCTCGCCTCGATACCTTTTATATTTTCCATGCCGACGTGTCTGGGAATGAAGGTCGTGGTGACCGGGGGGGCCGGGTTCATCGGTTCCAATCTCGCGCAGGAACTCTCAAAGCGCTACGAAGTGACCGTTATCGACGACCTCGCCACCGGGCGGGAGTCGAACCTGGCGGGCCTGGACGTCAAGTTCGCCAGGGGGTCGATCCTGGACACGGACCTCCTCGAGCAGGTCTTCTCAGACGCCCGATACGTCTTTCATCAGGCAGCCCTCCCGTCGGTCCAGAGGTCCGTCGACGACCCGGCCCGGACGAACCTGGTGAATGTGAACGGAACCCTGAACGTGCTGGTGGCCGCCCGCGACACTGGCGTGAAAAAGGTGGTGTTCGCCTCGTCCTCGTCGGTCTACGGAGACACGCCGACCCTGCCGAAGCGGGAGGCGATGATCCCCGACCCCAAGTCGCCGTACGCGGTCACGAAACTCGCGGGCGAGCACTACTGCCGGGTCTTCTCGTCGCTCTACGGCCTCCCGACGGTCGCGCTCCGCTACTTCAACGTCTTCGGTCCAAGGCAGGACCCGACCTCGCAGTACGCGGCCGTGATCCCGAACTTCATCACCCGGGTCCTCGGAGGGGAGCCCCCGGTTATCCACGGGGACGGGCGCCAGACGCGAGACTTCACCTTCGTCCGCGACGTGGTCGCGGCCAACATCCTGGCGGCCGAGAGCGACGCCGTCGGCGTCTTCAATATCGCATGCCAGCGGCGGGTCGACCTGCTCGAGCTCGCCGATAGGATCATGGGTCTGGTCGGCACACGTCACGACCCGGTCCACGAGGACCCCCGCCCCGGCGACGTCCGCGACTCGCTCGCGGACATATCGCTCGCCAGCGAGGCGTTCGGCTACGCCCCGCACTACTCGCTCACCGACGGGCTCAAGGAGACGATACAGTGGTTCACCTCAACGTGACGGACCTCTCCGTCTGCGTGGTGGGGCTCGGTTACGTGGGGTACCCGCTCGCCGAGGCCTTCTCATCGCACCTGCACACGATCGGTTACGATATCGACTCATCGAAACTCGACACGATCCGTCGGACCGCAGGTAACCGGATCGACGTGGCGGACGACCCCGCGCGGATCCGAGAGGCCGACGTGGTGATCATCGCCGTGCCGACGCCCGTGACCCGGGCCAAGGACCCCGACCTCGGTCCGGTCGCCTCTGCCGCCGCCACGATCGGCCGGAACCTGAAGCCGGGGGCGACCGTCGTGCTCGAATCGACGGTCTATCCGGGCGTTACCGAGGAGCTGATGGCCCCGGTTCTCGAGCGCGAGTCGGGCCTGACCTGCGGGAAGGACTTCTTCATCGGTTACTCTCCCGAGCGGATCAACCCGGGGGACGACGAGCACATCCTCGCCCGTATCGTCAAGATCGTCGCGGGAATGGACGAGAAGACGACTGACCTTCTCACCGGGCTCTACGGCCTGGTGACCACGGTTCACCGTGCCCCCACTATCCGGACGGCCGAGGCGGCGAAAGTCATCGAGAACATCCAGCGCGACCTGAACATCGCGCTGATGAACGAGCTCTCACTCATCTTCTCACGGATGGGCCTCAACACCCACGCCGTCCTGGAGGCCGCCGGGACCAAGTGGAACTTCCACCACTACCGGCCCGGGCTCGTCGGCGGGCACTGCATCCCGGTCGACCCGTACTACCTCGTCTACAAGGCCGAGGAGCTCGGTTACCACCCCCAGGTGATCCTCGCCGGGCGGGCCATCAACGACCACATGCCCAAGCACGTGGCCAGTCTCGCGATCAAGGGGATGAACGACGCGGGCAAGGTGATCCGGGGATCGACGGTCGTGATCCTCGGGCTGACCTACAAGGAGAACGTGCCCGACACGCGCGAGAGCCCGTCGCACGAGATGATCGCCGAGCTTCGGGAGTTCCACGCAGAGGTCTGCGGCTTCGACCCGCTCCTGACCCCCGAGGAGATCGCCAGGTTCAACGTCCGTCCGCTCGCGGAGCTCGGGGACAGTATCGCCGACTGCCTGATCATCAACGTCCCCCACGACCAGTTCCTGACACTCTCGATCGACGACGTCCGGCGGATCAGCAAGGGGACGCCCGTCGTGGTCGACGTCAAGGGGGTCCATGCCAGGTGGAAGGAACTGGACCCCTCGATTCACTACCGGACGCTCTAGCTGCCATGAACGCCCGTGAGCCAGGAGGGGGGGACTGATGGTCTCGGCAGAGACCAAGGGGTGGCTCTTTGCCCGCCTGGTGGTCGTCCTCCGATTTTTCGGGGGTCTCGTCTACGACAGGCGTTACCTGGTCGGGCGGTACTTCGACAACTCGTTCACCGGCTGGAGGTGGGTCGTCAGGGGGATCCTCTTCCAGAAGATCCTGCAGTTCAACCGGCGCGTCCCCTGGCCCGTCTCGCCGCTCAACACCGTTTCGTGGGGGAGGAACATCGAGTTCCATCCCGACGACATCAACATGTTCAACGAGATGAGCGGGAAGTACTTCCAGAACTTCGGCGCCAAGATAACGATCGGGCGGGGGACCTGGATCGCCTCGAACGTGGGGATCATCACGGCCAACCACGACCCGGACGACCTGGAGAAGCACCTCCCCGGCCAGCCCGTCACCATCGGTGAGAGCTGCTGGATCGCGATGAACGCGGTGGTCCTGCCGGGGGTGACACTCGGGCCGCACACCATCGTCGGGGCGGGGTCGGTCGTGACACGCTCGTTCCCGGGGGGATACTGCGTGATCGCGGGCAATCCGGCGCGCCTCATCCGGGAGCTCGACAGGGATCAGGAGGCCGGCGGTGCGACGCCGAAGTGACCCATCCCGCGGGGGAAGGTGTCGGTCTGGTTGAACTCCCGCGTGCTCTGCGGGCTCGATACCGCGAGCGACGGCACGACGACGCCGAAGGTGTGCGCCGGGAACCAGAACGACCCGTCGCCGTAGTTCGAGGAGGCGGCCTCGACCAGGAGCTCAGCCCTGTCGAGACTGAGAGAGAGCACCTTCGCGTCCTCGAACCCCATCATCCGCCGGACCTTCCGGTGGAGATCGCCCCGGCCGAAGATGGCCACGAGCGGTCGGATCCCGGGATCGATCCTGTACTCGACCGAGACCCGGGCCTGTTCCTCAGAGAGAGCGATCTCCACCCGGTCGAACTGCAGGTAGCTGTAGCGGTTCGTGTCGGCTGCCGCACCGGCGCCCGCCAGGAGCAGGAGCACCAGGATGCAGAGGAGGTGCTTCCTCATCGGTAGATCAGTCGCATGCTGCGGGATATAGGTCTTTTCCTCCGGGCACCGGCCGTAGCGTCGCGAACCCATCCCACCCGATCGAACCACCCCCGAGGTGTCCGGGGCTCCGTGCCACGGGCGGTCCTCCGGTCAGTTCCGTCGCGAGCGTCGCATCGCCACGACCGATATCGCTGGTTTCCATGCTGCAGGGCGACGATCTCCGTTCCGGGCGAATCCTGCCGCGATCACCCCGTCTCTCTTCCCGTACACCCGCTCGATCGTACTGATCGGCTTCAGACGGTTCTTCCTCACTGCGACACCCAAGCGAGCCGGCGTCACCGGTTGTCCCGGCGCACGGTTCGTGACGCCGGCCTTCCGGCACGAGACGAACCGGGGACCGTGGTCCTCCGGGATCTCGGTCGGGAGTCCATTCCGGGCGAACCCGGTGTCACGCCGCGCAAAGGGGGGGGCGCAACGATCATCGTTCCCGGGAAGGGACCGGATGGTGACGAACCGGGCACCACTGTCCTGAACCGCGACTACCCGCCGGACGTCGCCGTCGACGAGAAAAAGATCCCCATCTCGCGGCAGGTGCGCTATCGCATGCTTGAGCTCGGGCCGGGTCCACGTCCGAACGTTCTTTTCCGCGATCCCGGGGTACGCGGGGCCGTGCACGTCAGGCAGGGTTCGATGCACCGGTGAACCACGGACAGCACCCGGACATAGTCGTGCGAGGTGCCGGGAGCGGGATCACACCCTCCCGTCGTGGGAGCAGCTCGCACCGGCCGGGACGCTGCGGGAACGGGGGTGCCGGCGGAACCGGGCATCCTGCAGGGGATCCGGTCGGCCCGACCACAGTCGCCACCGCTGCGCGGTGGTGCGACGGCGAACCCCTCCCCACCCCTGGTACCGGGCGACGATGTCCGCGGGACCGTTGCTCGCCAGCGTCTGCATCCTCCCGCCTTCGCCGGGTTTCGGGCACCTCCGGGACGCGATGCCCATCGTCGCCGACGGCGTTAGTTATGTAAACGCCCCACCCCCAACTCTCCCTGTTCCCGCGGGGGTCCGTTTCCCCCCGGATGGTAGGACGGACTCAGCATGAAGATAATGGCAAAGACCCTGGACATCGCGGATCGCGGTGTGCTCCTCAACCGGATCGATGCGCGGAATATTGGCGTGGTCGAGGGCGACCGGCTCCAGGTGATGAACCACGCAAACGATCGGTCGGTCACGGCGCACGTGGACACGACAGGGTCCATGATCGAGGTCGGTGTCATCGGCATATACGGCCACACGCACTGTGCGCTCGGGGTCCAGGACGGTGCGGAGGTCGAGGTCTGGGAGGCCCCCAAGCCCGCCTCGCTCGAACTGATCAAGAAGAAGATGGACGGGAATCCGATCACGCGCGACGAGACACGAGTGATAGTGAACGACATCGTCAACGACACCCTCTCGCTCCCCGAGCTCTCAGCCTACGTGACCGCGACCTACATCAACGGGATGAGCATGGACGAGATCGAGGACCTGACCGTCGCCATGGTCGAGACCGGGAGCAGCCTCTCGTTCCCGACCCGGCCGATTGTGGACAAGCACTCGATCGGCGGCGTCCCCGGCAACAAGATCTCCCTGCTCATCGTCCCGATCATCGCCGCCTCGGGCCTGAAGATCCCCAAGACCTCGTCGCGGGCGATCACCGGGGCGGCCGGCACCGCCGACCTCATGGAGGTGCTCGCCCCGGTCGAGTTCTCGGCCGAGGAGGTCCAGGCCATGACCGACAAGGTGGGCGGGGTGATCGTCTGGGGAGGTTCGACCAACATCGCGCCTGCCGACGACCGTATCATCGTGGTCGAGTACCCGTTCAAGATCGATGCCCGCGGCCAGATGCTCGCCTCGGTGATGGCGAAGAAGTACGCCGTCGGCGCGAACCTGGTCGTGATCGATATCCCCGTCGGGCGGACCACGAAGATCCCCGACGTCGCCGAGGGGCGCAAGCTCGCGCGGGAGTTCATCGAGCTCGGTGAGCGACTCAAGATGCGGGTCGAGTGCGCCATCACCTACGGGGACGCCCCCGTCGGCCACACCATCGGCCCGGCCCTCGAGGTGAAGGAGGCGCTCCGGGTGCTCGAGGGGGATGCCGAGCCCCAGTCCCTGGTCCAGAAATCGCTCTCTCTCGCCGGGGTTCTCCTGGAGATGGCCGGGAAGGCTGCGCGAGGACATGGTTACGAGATGGCCGGCGAGCTCCTCTCGTCCGGGAAGGCCCTCGCCAAATTCCGGCAGATCATCGAGGTCCAGGGCGGTGATCCCACCGTCACGGCCGAATCGGTCCCTCTCGGCAAGCACACGTTCGTGGTCAACGCTCCCGAGTCGGGGTACGTGGTGGAGCTGAACAATCGTTCCCTCGTCTCGCTCGCCCGGCTCGCGGGCGCCCCGCAGGATCATGGGGCCGGGATCGAGCTCCACGCCAAGCCCGGCGAGCGCGTCGACAAGGGCCAGCCGATCTTCACGATCTACGCGGACCGCGCCTGGCGGCTCAAGCTTGCGATGGAGGAGGGGCGGCGCCTGATGCCGGTGCTGGTCGAGGGGATGCTCCTCGACCGCGTGCCATCCGAGTACCAGTTCGGGTAGGGGGGTCGTGCTTAATGCTAGCACAATACAATGATTGGTACAGGAGGAGGTAGGGGGGTCTCCCCTGCGCCTGCACGCATGTACTGGGACGAGAAGCACGAGACGATGAGGCAGGCCGAACTGGAGGCGCTCCAGCTCCGGCGGTTGCGGGAGACGCTCACACGGGTCCAGAACGTCGAGTTCTACCGGGATCTGCTCGAGCGCGAAGGGGTCCGGGCAGAGGAGATACGGACGCTCGAGGACGTCCGCCGGTTGCCATTCACCAAGAAGCAGGACCTCCGCAGCGGCTACCCGTTCGGGTTCTTCGCCGTGCCGATGCGGGACGTGGTCCGGATCCATACCACCTCGGGGACGACGGGAAAGCCGACGGTGGTCGGGTACACCCGCGGCGACCTCGACAACTGGTCCGGCCTCATTGCGCGGAACATGACGATGGTCGGGCTCACCGCCGACGACGTCTTCCAGAACGCCGTCAACATGGGGATGTTCACCGGGGGGCTCGGGTTCCACTACGGGGCCGAGAAGATCGGGATGACGGTCCTTCCCGCCGGCACCGGGAACACGAAACGGCAGGTCGAGATGATCGACGACTTCGGCGTCACCGCGATCCACTGCACGCCATCGTACGCGATGCATCTGGCCGAGGTGGCCGAGGAGATGGGCTCGGACCTGGCGTCGCTCAAGTGCGGGATCTTCGGGGCAGAGGCCTGGTCGGACGCGACCAGAAGCGAACTTCAGGACCGGCTCGGCGTGACGGCCTACGACAGCTACGGCCTCTCGGAACTCTACGGCCCGGGCGTCGCGTTCGAGTGCCCGGAGCAGGATGGCCTCCATATCTGGCACGACAGTTACCTGGTCGAGATCATCGACCCGGTCACCGGGGAGCCCCTCGGGCCGGGCGAGCGGGGGGAGCTGGTCGTTACCCCGCTCGTCAAGGAAGCGATGCCGCTCCTGCGCTACAGAACCGGCGACATCACGATGCTCTACGAGGACGACTGTCCCTGCGGCCGGACGATGCGGATCGCCCGTTTCTCGGGCCGGGTCGACGACATGCTGATCATCCGCGGGATCAACGTCTTCCCGAGCCAGATCGAACACGTCCTGATGGCCATGCCCGAGGTCGGCGACCAGTTCATGGTCTACGTCGACCGGGGGGAGCGCCACCTGGACGAGATGACGATCGAGGTCGAGATCAAGCGACGGTTCTTCTCGGGCGAGCTCGCCGACCTTGCCCGGCTCCAGGAGCGAATCGTCCGTGCGCTCCGCGAGGCGCTGGAGCTCCGGACCCACGTCCGGCTGGTCGAGCCGGGTAGCCTCCCGCGGTTCGAGGGGAAATCGAAACGCGTAATCGACAGGAGGGGAACCCTATGAGCATGTGGAATCCACGGTTCGAGAGGATGCCGGCGATCGACCTTGACCGACTGCAGTATCGTCTGGCGAAGACCCTCGCCTACCGGCTCTACGCCTTCTCGCCGATCTACCACGCCCGGATGCGAGAGGCCGGTGTCCACCCCGACGACATCCGCTCACTCGCCGACGTGAAGAAGCTCCCGTTCATGTACAAGCGGGACCTGCGCGACACCTACCCCGACGGGCTCTTCACCGTACCCCGCGAGGAACTGGTCCGCTACCATGTCTCCTCGGGCACCACCGGCAAGCCGACCGTGGTCGGGTACACCGAGCGGGACCTCGACCTCTGGACCGAGTCGCTCGCCCGGGCCCTCACCTCGGTCGGGCTCTCGCGCGGGGACGTGATCCAGGTGAGCTACGGCTACGGTCTCTTCACCGGGGGGCTCGGGCTCCACTACGGGGCCGAGCGGATCGGGGCGACCGTCCTCCCGACCTCGGTCGGGAACACCGAGCGTCAGGTCGAGCTGATGCAGGATCTCGGCGCGACAGCGATCGCCTGCACGCCGTCGTACCTGCTCCACATCGGCGAGGTAGCCGAGAAGATGGGGATCAACCTGGGACGCGATACGGGCCTCCGGACCGGTATCCTGGGGGCGGAGCCCTGGTCCGAGCAGATGCGGCGGCACATCCAGGAATGGCTCGGGATCAGGGCCTTCGATATCTACGGGACGAGCGAGATCTCCGGGCCGATGTTCACCGAGTGTGCGGAGCAGCACGGGATTCACATCTGGCGCGATATCGCGCTGATCGAGGTGATCGATCCCGAGAGCGGGGAGCCCCTCCCGCCCGGGGAGCGGGGCGAACTCGTCTTCACGATGCTACAGAAAGAGGCCCTCCCGATGTGCAGGTACCGGATCGGGGACATCGCCGCGATCCTGGACGAGGACTGCCCCTGCGGCCGGCCCCACCCCCGGATAGAGCGCATCACGGGCCGGGTCGACGACATGCTGATCATCCGCGGGATCAACGTCTTCCCGAGCCAGATCGAGCACGCCCTCCTTGAGCTCCCCGAGGTCGGCGAACACTTCCAGATCGTGGTCGACCGGAAGGGCGCGCTCGACGACATGCTGGTCAGGGTCGAGGTGAAGCGGGAGGCGTTCTCGGACAAGATCGCGGACCTGATGCATATCCAGCGCCGGGTCGCGCACCGGCTCAAGAACACGCTGAACGTCGCGGTGGACGTCGAGCTGGTGGAGCCCGGCTCCCTGCCGCGGTTCGAGGGCAAATCAAAACGGGTCATCGACAAGAGGGTGCTCTAATGGCAGCAGACGACTATATCATCCGGCAGATCTCGGTCTTTTCCGAGAACCGCCCCGGCCGGCTGGCCGCGATCGCCCACGCGCTCGAGGAGGAGTGCGTCAACATATTCGCGTTCTCTATCGCAGAGGCGAGCGGTTTCGGCGTGGTCCGCGCGCTGGTTGACCATCCCGACCGGGCCTACGAGCGGTTGACGTCCGAGGGGTTCAACGTGGCGTTCACGGACGTGATCGCTGTCAGGATGCGCGACGAGCCTGGAGGGCTGTTCGAGATCGCGAACCTGCTCGGCGAGGCCGGGGTCAACATCGAGTACAGCTACGCCTACAGCGGGCTGGACGGGGGAGTCCTGATCCTGAGAGTGGACCGGCCCGAGGACGCGATCGCCGCGATCCGGGGCGCGGGAAAGGAACTGATCGCCTCATCGGCGTTCGCCTGAGCCGGCTCCCCCCTTCTCCCACTTCAGCAGCTCCTGGACCACCGCGAGCGTCGATCCTCGGCGGATCTCCTCGCGGATCCGCTCCTCGGTCTCCCGGACCATCACCGAGCGGCGCGCCACCTCGTACGCCCGCTCGCGCGGGACCACGACCACGCCGCTCTCGTCCCCGACGATCCAGTCCCCTGGCCTGACCGCCTGTCCAGCGCACCGGACCTCGGCGTTGATCTCGCCGAACCCCTTCGGCTCCCCCGCGTTCGGGCAGGTGGCGGTGCACCAGAGCGGGAAACCCATCCGGCGGATGTCGTCGACGTCCCGGGACGCGCCGTCGATCACGACACCGGCGAGCCCCCGGTTCTTTGCCGATAGGGTCGCGAGCTCGCCCCACGGCGCGACGTGCGTCCCCCCGTCGTTGTTGATCACCAGCACGTCCCCGGGGCGGGCCCGGTCGATCGCCTCGACGGGCTTGGCCCAGTCCCCGGCGAAGGTCTGGACCGTCACTGCGGGGCCGGCCATCCGGACGCCCGGTACGAGCGGGACCACGCCGACCATCGCGCCGGCCCGGTGCATCGCGTCGGTGACATTCGGCGCGGAGACCGTGGCGAAGAGGTCACGGATCTCGTCGTCGAGCGACCGCGACGCGCGCTCGGGGACCACCCCGGACGCGAGCGCCTCCTTCACCCGCCGCGCCTCGCCCTCCGGGTCGGCCGCCCGGACGATCGCGCCGCCGACGATCACCACGTCGGCCCCGAGGGCGGCGGCCTGGGCCGCCGTCCCGGCATCGAGCCCGCCTGCGACCGCGAGCGGGATGCCGACCGCGCTCCTGATCGAATCGACAAGTGCCACCGACGATCGGCCGAGCATCTGCTGGTCGATCCCGACGTGGCAGTTCAGGATGTCGATACCGAGCTCGGCGAGCCGCTCCCCCCGCGCCACCGGGTCGGGGACGCCGATCAGGTCGGCCATGACCCGGACCCCGTAGAGCCGACCGGCCCGGACCGCCTCCTCGATCACCGTGTCGTCGGCGTCGGCGAGGACGCAGACCACCGTCGCTCCCGCCTTCGCTGCCATCTCGACCTCGAGCGCCCCCGTGTCCGCGACCTTCATGTCGGCGACGATCTCGCGCCCGGGAAACCGGGCGGCGAGGGCCCGTACCGCGGCCATCCCCTCGCTCTTGATCAGGGGCGTGCCCGCCTCGATCCAGTCTGCGCCCCCGGCGACCGCCTCCTCTGCGATGGCGAGCGCGCGGGGGAGATCGAGGAGGTCGAGCGCGACCTGGAGCAGCGGCGTACTCATAACGGTAGGGGTGCGCATCCCCTTCCGATTAAGGTTCCCTGCCCCGAGCCTCTCCCGCCCTATCCTGTCAGGGTTTTTCCGTCGTTGGACCTCGGCTACGGCCTCCTCTTCGCGGCGCATTGTCCGAGAAAGGATAATACAAATACTATTATTGTCCAAAAAATATAAATAAAGGCCCCGGTGATTAGCACCCATGGAACCAAAGAGACTGGTCAGCGCCCTGCTCGTATGCGTCCTGTTCGGAGTGGCGTGCGCCGGGGTCGCCCAGGGAGTGACCACGACGGCCGGCAATGAGACGCCCAGCCTGACGATCGTCCAGATCGCCCAGGCCGACCCTGACTTCTCGACGCTCGTGACCGCCCTGCAGGCGGCCGGCCTCGTCGAGACGCTGAGCGGGGCGGGACCGTTCACGGTCTTCGCCCCGACGAACGAGGCGTTCGAGGCACTGCCTCCCGGAACGCTGGACGCCCTGCTCGGCAACAAGACGGAACTGACCAGGGTTCTCACCCACCATGTTGCGCCCGGGAGCTACCTGGCCACGCAGGTGATCGCCCTGTCGTCGCTCCAGACAGTGCAGGGAGACCCGCTCGAGGTGGCCGTCCTGTCCGGGGGCGGCGTACGGGTCGGGGAGGCGAATATCGTCGAGACTGACATCCGGGCGAGCAACGGCGTGATCCACGTGATCGACGCGGTCCTGCTCCCGGCGGCCGCGACCGCCACGCCCACCCCGACGGCCACCACCGCCGCGACGACCTCCAGCCCTTCGCCGTCCGGGTTCGACGTCCTGCCAATCGCGGTCACCGCCCTCGTCGGGCTCGCGTTCCTGGTGGGGACTCGCGGGCACCGGTGATGCCCCTTTTTTTCAAGCTCCGATACACCCCCGCCGGGCAACCAGTCCCGGGCGCACCCCGGCGACCAAGTCCCCCCTCCCGGCAGGGGATGATTAAAGAGCCGTCCCCTCCTACCTTCGAGGAACAATGGATCTCCTCACGGGGGCCCTCATCGTCGTCGGCCTCGTGGTCTTTGAGACGATCAGCAGCATCGACAACGCGATCATCAACGCCGACGTCCTGGCGACGATGGGCCAGCGGGCCCGCCGATGGTTCCTGATCTGGGGCCTGCTCTTCGCTGTCTTCGTCATCCGTGGGGTGCTCCCGTGGCTGATCGTCTGGATTGCGACGCCGGGCCTGGGTCCGATCGAGGCTCTGACCGCCACGTTCTCCGAGGACCCGCGCGTGATCGCGGCGATCGAGGAGTCCGCGCCGATCATGCTGACCGGGGGGGGGACGTTCCTGGTCTTCCTCTTCCTCCACTGGCTCTTCCTGGAGCCGAAACATTTCGGGCTGCGCGGGGAGCGGATCATCATCCGGAAGGGGATCTGGTTCTACGCCGTCGCCTCGATCGTCCTGCTGGTGATCGTCTGGATCTGCATCCAGACCAACCCGATGATGGCCTTCGCGGCAGTGGTCGGCTCGACCGGGTTCTTCATCGTCTCGGGCTTTCGGACGAACGCGGAGCAGGCAGAGCAGCAGCTCGTCGAGGGGAAGACATCGCTCTCGGACTGGTCCAAGATCCTCTACCTCGAGATCATTGACGCGACCTTCTCGATCGACGGGGTGATCGGCGCGTTCGCTTTCACGCTCTCGGTCCCGCTCATCCTGCTCGGAAACGGGATCGGCGCGTTCGTGGTCCGGGAGGTGACGATCCGGCACGTGGACCAGGTCAAGAAGTACCCGTTCCTCAAGAACGGAGCGATGTACTCGATAGCGTTCCTCGGTATGATCATGCTCATGGACGGCTTCGGTTTCCACATCCCGCCCTGGGTCTCGCCTATCTTCACGATCTCGATCGTCGTCTTCTTCCTGGTCAGGTCGATCCGGTACAACGGCATGGCGCAGGTGAACGACCCCGCCGCGGCTTTCCCGGACCTCTTCTCGATCGCCGATGAACCGAGCCCGGAGAACGGCCTGATCCCAGATCGGAACGATAAATAATCGCTCCGGTCTACCAATCGAGCAATTTATAAATACGCACCAGCCGATTATTGAGAGCATGCATCGGTTGACTGTGGTGCTAACCTCGCTCCTCCTTGCCCTCTGTGCAGCACCGCTCGCGGGAGCGGTGGGAGTGGGGACCTTCTCGGTCCAGCAGACGACGCCCGGCGTCGGTGTGAACCAGTTCGTCGTCGGGACTCTCTACATGGACAACACCTGGGAGCCGCTCGCCGACGATGTATACCTCTACGTCACGTGGGACCCGGCCGTGATCCAGTTCATCAGCGCCGACTGGCGGCTCGGGAACACGAAGCAGGCCACCCTGAACAGCCCCGGGGAGCTCTACCTCCAGTTCGCGGACTTCGCAAACAAGTTCCCGAACGGCAACACCCCTGTCGCCGATATCAACTTCCGGGCGGTCGGAGAGGGGACGACAAGCGTTGAGGTCCGGATCGACCACGTCCGCTCGCACGAGGGGACCACCTTCGTCGACCACTCCCAGTCCACGATCGCGTCCCCCGGGACGATCACCGTGGGTGCGGGAGGCGGCGGGGTCACGACCGTGCCGACCGTGCCGACCGTTCCGGTAACCACGGTCTCCGTGCTCCCGACCCTGACGGTGCCGACCTACGGCACGGAGCCGCCAGTGCAGACCCCGACAACCGCCCCGGTCGTGACCGGCGGTGCGACCGGGCTCCCGACCCCTATCTCGACCGGCACGATCCCGCCCCTGACACGCTTCCCGACGGGGGACGCCACCTTGGTCACGACCCTGCCCACGAGTGTTCCGGATGGCGGATCCTACCCCGTCCAGGGTTCGTCAGGCATCGAGGGGTATACCGGGTTCCTGACCGAAACCCCGACGGTGAACGAGACCTCGACGGTGAACGAGACCCCGGCACCCACGATGAACGCGACCCCTGTCCCTACCCCGACCGAGGACCTGACCGCGGGGCCATCGATCACCCAGCTCATCTCGGTGAATCCCGACCTGTCGACCTTCGTCAGCGCTGTGCAGACGGCAGGACTCCTGGAGATTCTTAACGGGACCGGGCCGTTCACGGTCTTCGCCCCCTCTAACGCGGCATTCGATGTCCTGCCCCCGGGGGCCCTAGAGGGGCTGCGCCTCGACGAGCGGCAGCTCACCTCGGTCCTGACCCACCACCTCGCCACCGGCCGCTACACGCTCGATGACATCGCGGGCATGCCCTCGATCGCCACCGTCGGGGGCAACGTCCTCGAGGTGAACGCGACCGGCGGGATCCTGTTCATCGACGGTGCGAAGGTGACGCAGGGCGACGTTCATGCCTCCAACGGCGTGATCCACGTGGTCGATGCGGTCCTGCTCCCGCCGGCGGCGAACGTCACCCTTCCACCGACCACCCCCCCGATGACCGGGACCAGCGTTCCAGCCACCATGCCGGTGAACACCACTGCAACCCAGGCCGGCATCGACGCACTCCCGCTCGCTGCGGCGTCCCTCGCCGCGCTCACCCTGCTCGCGGCCCGGCGGCGCTGAGCTCCCGCTCCTTTCTTCGCCCAGGGTCACCCCCCGGATCGCGGGCACCTCCTCGCCCCCCCTGCTGCGGCCGCCCGGTAAGCCCGGGACGCGGGGGGATCCCAGCCGGCGCATCCACCCATCGCCCTCCCACCGCAGGAGTCCGACCTGCAGATGACGGCATCGGGATGGTTCCCCTGAGGTCGCCGTGCGGTCCTCGAAGCCGGGCGCATCCCCCTCGAGGGCGACATGGCTGTAGAGGTACCCCGGGGGTGTTCCTCTCGATCGCCCCGCTGCCAGCGGTCCCGATCAGGAACCCGGCGCTCCTCCGGAGACGGGTCGTCCACGGCTCCACCCGTCACCGTCCCTGTTATCCGTCTATCATCCCGGAGTACCGCGAACCGACGCCTCTCCCTCCCGCGGTATTATAATCGTTCGGACTGAACCTTATACGGCATTTCGGCGCCTGTATGGCGGTGTGCGTGCACAGGAGCGACAGACCAGGCATGATTCAGCAGAACGAGAACGGCCCCTTCGACCCGGGCCGGATCGAGAAGGCCGAGACCCTGCTCACCAGGGGGACGGCCTGTTACCCCTACACCTTCGACCGGACGGAGACCGTGGCCAGCGCGAGAGCGCGCTTCGACGGGATCGGCCACGATCCGTCCGCCGAGCGCCTCCGGCTCGCAGGCAGGCTGTACACGATCCGGAACCACGGCCGGACGGTTTTTGCCGACCTCGGGGACGAGACCGGGCGTATCCAGCTCTATCTTCGGAAGATGGACCTCGGCGACGAAACCTTCGCCCTGTTCGTCGATCTCGTGGACCGGGGCGATTTCGTCGGGGTCGAGGGGCGACCGTTCCGGACCAAGGTCGGGGAGCTCTCGCTCTGGGTCGACGAGATCGTCGTTCTCTGCAAGGCGCTGATCGATCTTCCCGAAAAGTTCCACGGTCTCAAGGATACCGAGAAGCGTTACCGGCAGCGGTACCTCGACCTCGCCATGAACGAGCAGGTCCGCGAGACCTTCCGGACGCGGAGCCTGGTCATCTCGGGGGTGCGGACCTACCTCTCTGACCGGGGCTTCCTGGAGTTCGAGACGCCCACGCTCCAGCCGGTCTACGGCGGGGCGAATGCCCGCCCGTTCACCACCCTCCACCACTACCTGGACCAGACTCTCTTCCTCCGGATAGCCCCCGAGCTCTACCTGAAGCGGCTCGTGGTCGGCGGGTTCGAGAGGGTCTTCGAGATCTCCAAGAACTTCCGGAACGAGGACATCGATTCGAGCCACAACCCCGAGTTCACGATGGTCGAGGCCTACGAGGCCTACCGGGACTACAACGGCATGATGGATCTCACCGAGGACCTTATCTCGACCCTCGTGCGCGAGGTCCACGGCTCCACCACGCTCGAGTTCGGCGGGAAGACCCTGGAGTTCGCCGCCCCCTGGCGGCGGATGACCATGGAGGAGGCGGTCCGGGAGCACGCAGGGATCGATACCCTCTCCCTCCCCCTCGACGACCTCGCCCGGATCGCCGACGAGCGCGGGATCCCGGGCCGGGAGAAGGCGACAACCCCCCGCGAGCACCTGGTTCTTTTCTTCGAGGCCCTCGTCGAGGACCGGCTAATCCAGCCGACCTTCGTCCACGACTTCCCCATCGAGAACTCGCCGCTCGCCAAGCGCCACCGGGAGAAGGAGGGGTTCACCGAGCGGTTCGAGCTCTTCATCGACGGGATGGAGATCGCGAACGGTTTTTCGGAGCTGAACGACCCCCGGGACCAGCTCGATCGGCTCAGGGCACAGGACCGCCGGCGCCTGGAAGGAGACCTGGAGGCCCAGATGGTCGACATGGACTTCATCACGGCCCTCGGGCTCGGGATGCCGCCGACCGGCGGGGTCGGGATCGGGCTCGACCGGCTCGTCATGCTGCTGACCGGGCACACCTCGATCAAGGAGGTGATCCTCTTCCCGCAGATGAAGCCCCTCCGCGGGACAGGAACCCCGGGCACGGCGCCCGGGGAGTGAGAGGGCACCGGCGCGGGAGGTCGCCGTCCTGCTTCCCCGATCGTTCGTTTCCAACCGGATTGTTTATCCCTCCTGTTGCCAAGACTACATCGGCCTGCAGGCCAACGACAGGTGACCCGTCATGGAGAAAACCACGTCCTACTCACTGCCGCCGCTGCCGTACGGCTACGGCGATCTCGCCCCCTCGATCTCGGAGGAGCAGCTCCGGCTCCACCACGACAAGCACCACAACGCCTACGTGGTCGGCGCGAACGTGATTCTGGAGAAGCTCGACGCCGCCCGGGCGGGTGGAACGGACCTCGATCTGAAGGCGACCCTGAAGGAGTTCTCGTTCCACGTCGGCGGCCATACGCTCCACGCGATCTTCTGGAAGAACCTGGCCCCGGCGGGACGGGGTGGCGGGGGCACGCCCTCGGGGGAGCTCGGAGAGGCGATAAACGCCGAGTTCGGCTCGTTCGAGCGGTTCAAGAAGGAGTTCTCTGCTGCCGCTTCAAGCACCGAGGGCTCGGGCTGGGCGGCTCTCTCTCTCTGCCGGATGACGGGGCGTCCGATCATCATGCAGATCGAGAAGCATAACGTCAACGTCTATCCCGCCTGCGCGATCCTCATGGTTCTCGACGTATGGGAGCACGCCTACTACCTGGACTACAAGAACGACCGGGCGAAGTACGTCGAGAACTTCTGGCAGATCGTGAACTGGGAAGCGATCGCGAAGCGCTACGAGTTCGCCCGCGGCACCTAACCCCCTCTTTTTTCCCGGGCGTTGCCCGGTCCGGCAAGGTCCCGGTCAGTCCCGTTGCATCGCCCGTGCCCTGAGCTCGGGAGGCATCAGTTCGATCGCGTACCGGAGCGTGGTCCGGGGCATGACGCCACGACGGGCGAGAACGAAGGCGAAGACCTCCTCGCGGTGGCAACGGCTCGTCTCCTTGAGGAGCCAGCCGCAGCCTTTCCGTACCATGTCGTCGGGATCACGGTGGAGAAGGTCCGCGATCGCGATGGCGTCTTCCAGGAATTCTCCCCGCTTGGCGGGGACCACGAGAGAGACGGCAGCGGCCCGGCGCACCCATCGGTTCGGCGATGCCGTCCAGTCCCTCAACAGGCCGGCCGTCCAGGGGAACCGGGCGACCAGGTCGCCGACCGCGTGGTTGCAGAGGGTGTCGCAGGCGGCCCAGTTCGTGATGTACCGGTCGACCCAGTCCCGCAGGAGAAAGAAGTGGTCAGGTCCGAGCTGCGGGACGAGCCGGACGGCCCAGTCGGCCGCGATGATTGCCTCCTCGAGGTACCCCGTCGCGAGGAGCGTCTCGCAAGACGAGAGGGCCCGGTCGCTCTCGAGTTCCCGGACATCGTGCCAGTGTCTCCGCGCGATCCCCCGAACGGCAGCGGTCTTCACCCCGTGCGTCATCACCGGCTCCCGGAAGAAGCGCGCTGCGCTCTCTCTCGTCGCGTCATCCGATCGCTCCAACAGGTCCCCGCGCACCCGGTCCAGGATCCCTTCCATGTTCTCATCGTGTATCCCGGCTGCAGATAAGGAGCACGGCGCGACGCAAGAGACGTCCCCCCGACGCACCTGGAGGGTCCGCCATCGGCGCGGGGACGGCAATGCTCCCGTAAGCGAAGGTATTTCACGGCGTGGCCCGGAGATCCATTTCCGGCAGTTGCTGCACCGGAGGTTTCACCAGCACCATGCACGACCCGTACCCGTTCCTGGTCACCGTGCCGCACGGCGGGCTCCTGGTTCCCGGCGAGATTGCGGATATGCTCGCGCTCGGCCCCGCCGACCTCGCCCGGCTCTCCGACCCGGCGACCGGACTCCTTTACGACTTCGGGGGTCGGGTCGCGGCCAGGCTCGAGGCCCGGATCTCGCGCGTGGCCGTGGACGTCAACCGGCCCCCGTATCACCTGCCCCCACTCCATCCCGACGGCGCGATCAAGTCCCGGACGCCGGACCGCCGCGCGGTCTACCGGGGCGGGGGCTTCCCGCCGATCGAGGTGGTCCACGGATTGATGCTCCGCCACTACTTCCCGTTCCACGAAGCCGTCGACCGGCTCCTCGACGAGAACGGGGTCCGCTGCGCCTTCGACTGCCACAGCATGGAGCCGTTCGGCCCGCCCCTCGCGAAGGACGCGGGGCGGCGCCGCCCGCTCGTCTGCCTGGGCAACCACGGCGACGCGAACGGCGAACCCCGCCGGGGACGCCTCGCCACCTGCCCGCCGCGGTGGATGCGGATCCTCGCGACACATTTCCAGGCGGCGTTCCCCGAGGGAGAGGTCGCGGTCAACCGGCCCTTCCCCGGCGGGTTCACATCGATGGCCCACTACTGGCACCGCGGGATTCCCTGGGTGCAGATCGAGCTGAACCGGGGCCTCTACGAAAGCCCGGACGGCGCGGTCGACGGGGAAGCCGTCGCGGAGCTCCGAGAGCGGTGCCGGTCCGTGCTCGCCGCGTTCTGGGAGGACACCGGGTCCGGCGAACCGGGCCGAACCGCGTGACGGGCTGCGCCGCAACATTGATACCATCCCGGCGGCACCTCGTTCCCTGCTGATGCGGGCGCGCACCGGCATGCCGCCATGACGGAGGAGCACGCGCACCAGGGGGAGGCCGGGCCGGTGCCGCCCCGGCAGCCCGCGGGTCAGCACGGAGGGACGGGGACGACCCCGCACGACACCCATCCGGGGAGCGGGGGCCATGGAGCGATGCCGGCCGATCTCCGGCGGAGGTTCGTCGCCTCGCTGGCCCTCACAGTCCCCATCCTGGCCCTGTCGCCCGGGGTGCGTGGACTGGCCGGCACCGCCGGGCTCGAGTTTCCCTGGGCGGAGCCCGTGGTCTTCCTGCTCTCGACCGCTGTCTACCTGTACGGCGGATGGCCGTTCCTCGCCGGGTTCGCCCGCGAGGTGCAGACGCGCAGGATCGGGATGATGACCCTCGTCGCAATCGCCATCACCGTTGCGTACGGCTACTCCGCCGCCGTCGTGCTCGGGCTGGTCCCCGGCATGGACTTCTTCTGGGAGCTAGCGACTCTGGTCGACATCATGCTCCTGGGCCACTATATCGAGATGCGCTCGGTGATGGGAGCCTCGCGGGCGCTGGAGGCGCTCGTCCGGGTCATGCCCGCCGGGGCGCATCTCGTGCGTGGCGACGGGTCCGTCGACGTCCCCGTGGGCGAACTCGCGGTTGGCGACGTTGTCCGGGTCAAACCCGGAGAGAAGATCCCCGTCGACGGCGAGGTGACGGGCGGGGCCTCGACCGTGAACGAGGCAATGCTGACCGGCGAGTCGAAGCCCGTGCGGCGTGAACGGGGCGATCGCGTCATCGGGGGGGCGATCAACGGCGAGGGATCGCTCACCGTCCTGGTGAGGGCGACCGGGAAGGAGACGTACCTCGCGCAGGTGATCGAGCTCGTGCGGCAGGCGCAGGAGTCGAAGTCGCGGACCCAGGACCTCGCCGATTCGGCTGCATTCGTCCTGACCGTTGTCGCGGTGACCGTCGGCGCAGCCACGCTCGCGGGATGGCTCGTCGCGGGCCAGGAGCCCGCGTTCGCGGTGGAGCGGGCCGTGACGGTGATGGTGATCTCCTGCCCCCACGCGCTCGGGCTCGCGGTGCCGCTGGTGGTCGCGATCTCGACCTCGCTCGCTGCCGGCGCGGGGCTGCTGATCCGCGACCGGCAGGCGTTCGAGGCGGCCCGGGATCTCGAGGTCGTGATCTTCGACAAGACCGGGACCCTCACCGAGGGGCGGTTCGGGGTGACCTCGGTCGTGCCGCTCGCCGACCTCGCCGAAGACACGGCGCTCGCCGATGCGGCAGCGCTCGAAGCGATGAGCGAGCACCCGATTGCGCGGGGGATCGCAGACGAGGCGCGGAGGCGCGGGCTCGCCGTGCCCGCGGCAAAGAACTTCCGGGCGCTGCCCGGCAGGGGGGTCGAGGGCGACGTCCAGGGCCGGCGGCTGAGCGTGGTGAGCCCCGGCGCCCTCGAGGAGATGGGGATCGCGGTCGACGGCACATCTGCGGGAGCCGGCCGCGCGCGAAGCGAGACCGTGGTCTACCTCGTCGACGGCGACCGTGCGCTCGCAGCGTTCTCGCTCGCCGACGTGGTCCGGCCTGAGGCCCGCGAGGCCGTCGCGGATCTCCGCTCGATGGGCTACCGGTGCGTGATGCTGACCGGCGACAGCCGGACCGTCGCCGAAGCCGTCGCGGCGGAGCTCGCGCTCGACAACTACTACGCGGAGGTGCTGCCCCACGAGAAAGCGGCGCGGGTCCGCGAGGTACAGCGGACGTCACGGGTCGCGATGGTCGGGGACGGCGTGAACGACGCGCCAGCGCTGGTCGTGGCCGACGTCGGGATCGCGATCGGCGCCGGCACCGACGTGGCGGTCGAGTCCGCCGACATCGTGCTCGTCCGATCCGACCCCCGGGACGTGGCGAACCTGATGAGGCTGTCGAAGCGGACCTACCGGAAGATGGCCCAGAACCTGCTCTGGGCCACCGGGTACAACGTGCTCGCAATCCCCCTCGGGGCCGGCGTGCTCTACGGTGCGGGAGTCGTGCTGACACCGGCCGCCGGCGCCGTGATGATGTCCGCCTCGACCGCGGTCGTCGCGATCAACGCCCGCCTCCTGCGCTGACCTCCGGGTCAGCGTGCGACGTGCCCCGGGCCGGCCGACGAGGCGGCGAAGACGAGGGTGACGACGAGGGCGAGAATTCCGCTCAGGAGAAATCCCCACTCGTACCCGCCGGCGGTGATGACGGCACCCGTGACGAGCGGCCCCGTCGAATGGCCGATGTCCATGATCGAGGAGAGCGCGCCCATCGAGGCCCCCATCCGCGTGGATGCCGCCACCTCCGCCACGTACGCGCTCGTGGCCACGGTCGAGAGCGAGAGGCCCAGGCCGAAGACGGCGCTCACCAGGAGAATGACGGGAACTGACGGTGCGGCCGGGAGAAGCGCGATGGACGCTGCGAGGACGAGGAGCCCGGCCTCGATCTGGACACGCTTGTCCCTCCGGTCGGCGAGTCGGCCGAAGAGGGGCTTCGTCGCGGCGACGACCACGACCTGGACCGCGAAGACGATCCCGATCGCGTACGCGTCGACCCCGCGCGACAGGAGGAGGAGCGGCAGGAAGGTTTCGAACGCACCGAAGGCGAAGTAGGCCGCCATCTCGGCGAGGGCCGTTCCCCGCAGCCGCCGGCTCGAGAGGAACGCGCCGAGACTTTCACGGAAGGCCGGGAGCTCCAGGACTCTGAGCGGCCCCTCCCCCTCCTCCCGGTAGAGGAGGGTCATGACGAGGACGAGGAAACCGGCACCTGCCGCGATGGCATAGACTGCCCGGTACGGCACGAGCCCCGGGCCTGCGGCGAACAGGGAGAGGACGGCCCCGCCCACGAGCGGGGCGGCCGTCCGGCCGACGAGGGTCGCGGAGGAGTACTGCCCGAGTATCTCGCCCGTCCGCGCCGGGAACCGCCCGGCGATGGCGGCGGCGACGACGGGGGCCAGGATGGCCGTTGCCGTGCCGTGGAAGAATCGGACCGATATCAGCCACGCGGGATCGCTGATGACGAGGTAGAGCAGGGGCGCGACGAAGAAGACGGTGCCCGCCGCGATCAGCAGCCGCCTCCTGCCGAGGTGGTCCGAAAGGACGCCCACGGGGAAGGAGAAGAGGATGCCCGCGAACGGCGAGAAGAACGCGATGAGGCCGATGACGGCGTCGTCCGCACCCAGTGCCTGCGCGAAGAGCGGCAGCACCGGGTTCTTGGCGATGGTGGTCGAGAAGATCGCGAAGAAGCCGATGAGATAGAAGGAGGTGAGCGTTCCCCGGGACGGACCGTCGCGAGGGGCTCCCACGGCGGCATCCATGCGAGTCGTATGGAGCCGGGGCGAGAAAAACCGGACGGGCGACGGGCGCCCCGCCGCGCCCGGCACGCGGGCCTTCGCCGGGAACCTCCATCCTTATCTCCCGGCCCGCCGAACCCCTGAACGCGACACCAGCGATCGCGGGGAAACGGCATACCATGCGGATCACCACGCCGGGCGCCGTGCTCCTGGACTGGCGCCCGGAGGATGCGCCGTCGCTCGCACGCCACGGCGACAGTCCGGGGATCGCGGCGACGATGCGCGACGGGTTCCCGGTGCCCTACACCCTCGAGGACGCGCATGCCTTCATCGGGGCGGCGACGGGGCCCGGCGGACACCTGTATCTCGCGATCGAGCTCGACGGCGAGGCTGTCGGCGGTATCGGCGTCCGCCCGCTCGGGGACGTGTATTGCCGCACGGCCGAGATCGGGTACTGGCTCTCCGCGTCCTGCCGCGGCAGGGGGATCGCGACGGACGCGGTGCGGGCGCTCGTCCCCGTCGCGTTCCGGCGTTTCGAGATCCTCCGGCTCCAGGCAGGCGTCTTCTCGAACAACCCCGCCTCGATGCGGGTCCTCGAGAAGGCGGGCTTCGTCCGTGAAGCCGTCCACGAGAGGGCGATCTGGAAGAACGGCCAGGTCCTCGATGAGGTCCTGTACGTCCGGTTCGCGCCCGGAGCCGGCCCCTGACGGGCACGCCGGCCCGGCTCCATTGTCACCACAATCATAAATACATATATCCTTCCCCGACAGAGGGAAGAACAGAGGTACGTTCCATGAAAAAGGCGCTCTTCCTTGTCATTGTCGCGGTGCTGCTGGCAACCGGGTTCGCCGGCGGCGCGGTAGCCGGCTCGGGCGATGAGAATTACAACGGAGAAGACGGCGACCAGCCGGCGCTCGGAGCCGACGACAGCGCCGGCCCGGGGGAGCCGAACACCGGTGCGGCGTCGGACACGGGGGACCGGACGAGACACAAGGACAGCTAACCCCGTCCCTCTCTTTTTCGATCGCACGACGAACGGCCCCGGGAGAGGCTGCCGCAGCCCCGGGGCGGTCGGTTTTAATGTCCCTGCCATACCAGGCACTCCTGTCATGAAGACGCTGATCGTCTACCGGTCCTACCACCGCATGAACACGCAGAAGATCGCCCGGGCGATGGCCGAAGCGACGGGCGCCACGCTGGTGACGGTCGACGAGGTCCGTCCCGGGGACCTCGCGGATTACGGCCTCGTGGGCTTCGGGTCCGGCATCTACGGGGGCAAGCATCATGCGGACCTCTTCGCGCTCGTCGAAGACATGCCCGCCGCGGAGCGGGCGGTCTTCCTGTTCTCGACGTCGGCCGGAGAGGGCCCGGAAAACCACCGTGCGCTCCGGGAGGCGCTCGTCGCGAAGGGGTGCCGTGTCGCGGGAGAGTTCGCGTGCCGGGGCGAGTTCTGCATCCTGCGGTTCGTCACGAAGAACCGCGGGCACCCGGACGAGACCGACCTCGCGGCCGCCCGCACCTTCGCGAGGGGGCTCGTCGCCGCGTAGAGGCACGGACCGTGCGGACCCGCAAAGCGGGCCGACAAAACCGGAAGGGTGAACCCCGCGGTTCGCGCACCTTTCGGCCATGAGGTTCTCAATGGTCCTCCCGGACGATGTCGCGGCGATCCTCCAGGAGCGGGCGAAGGCCGACGGGATTTCGCAGTCCGAGTTCGCGCGGCGGGCCGTCGTCGCCGCGTGCGCTCCCGGCGCGCGCCCGGGAACGGACGGAGACGGCGGGGGCACGCCGCTCACGGACGGGGAGCGCGAGCGCATGGAAACGGCGCTGCGGACCGTCCAGGAGACCGTGACAGCGCTGACGGCCGAGCGCGACGTTCTCGCGGCCCGGGTGGCCGAGCTCGAGCACCTCTCCCGCGTCGCCGCTGCCGAGGTGGCCGCCGCCATGGCGGAGCGCGACCGGCTCGCCGAGCGCGTCGACGGGCTCGAGGACGACCGGACGAGGGCGAAGACCAAGGCCAGCGCGGCGACGAACGACCGGGACCAGGCGCGCGCCGAGCTCGAGGCCCTAGAGGAGCGGACGCGCGCCCTCCTTGTGTCCCTATCCCCGCCGGAGCGGCCGGCCATCCGGTCCGCCGGAGGGAGGACGCGCCCCTTTCGGGCCTCCCGCCGCCTCCGGAGGTAATCCACCCGCAGACACGGCAGAATTCGGTTGTCACATGGGTTACCATGACAGTGAACGAAGGCCGATCCGCCGGGCCCGGGTTTTGCCGATGGTGCAGTGGAACGCCTGAGCCCGCGCGATGATGGAGAGACCTCCGCGAGGGGATGGGTATCGCGGCGAACCCGCGGCGCGGAGATCTATGTGGACGGGCGCAACCCGGACCGGATCGAAAAAACCGCCGGTTGGGCTCGCAGCGTACAGGGGCCGTGCCCGCGTACCCAAAGCAGACGCGGTATCGGGGGTGTACCGGGAGATCGAGGGGTCCGTGAACGAAGACGGGATCGGCTCCGTCGCCACCGGCGCGGGACGGCGCGTCGTTCGCCGTGGGACAGCCGCGAGCACGGGACTGCGGGGATAAGAGGCCGGACATGCCTCGTTTCCAGGTGCGGGAGAGGGTGCACAGGCCGGTCCATCGCGCCGGTAGAATCCGCGGGCGAGGCGGCTGGCGACGACGGATTATCGGCCCCCGTCAGGACGGGATCCACCATCGCCCGCGCCGAGGGGCCGTGGGGTGTTCTGCTCGTCGCATGTCTTTCCGGTCGGGGTGCCATAGGCGAGCCCGGATGGCCCTCCGGATCCCGGTGACGGGACCCGAAGACCCGCACGAGGGGGTACCGTGGCTACCCGTGCGAGCGATCGCGGGCGTGCGGCATTGGAGGCCTGGAGGAATTCACCATGTCTCTCCGGTCCCCCGTCCCGGTGTCGGCCTGGCCCGAGGGATACAGGCATAAAGCGCCGGACCCAATACAATCCATGAACAAGGGGACCGTCGCCCTATCCCTTGAGCGGAGGCCGGCCCGGTGACCCCCGGTTTCGACCGTGACGGAACCCGGGCGGATGAGGATTACGACGCCTATCTCGACGCCCTCTCGGAAAAGACCGGTCTGAGCCGGGACGCGCTCCGCCGCCGTCTGCGCGATGCCGCCTCGAGGCAGCTCGCCAGGGACCGCGCTGCCCTCCCGCCGGACGAGGCCCGCCCGGCCGACCTGTAGTCCCCGGATACCGTGCGGGACGGGGAACGGCCAGGGCGTCCGGGGATCCGGGAAGACCCGCATCCGTCGCCCTGCCGCCCTCCGCCACCCGAATCCCCGGGTGGAGGCGCTGCTGGCGCCCGGCTTCCGACAGTCGTCGGCGGGGGGGCTTAAACCGTCTAGGGCAGGGAGCGCCTTCCTGAGCCGATATACGGAACCGCGGTTCCCCCGTCGACGACGGCGATGCCGGCGGACGAGCCGCCAGGTTAAGACTCTCCTTACACCCGTATTCCCCCAAGCCGGGACGGTCTCCGTGCCGGTCGACATCACACCGCGAGCCGGCAACGGACCAGCGTTCTTTCCCCGGATGACAGAGGAGGAAGCCGGTGCTCGGTCCGCGGAGCTTCAACCGCGGGACCCGGTATCTCCCTCCGAGTGACGGACGGGCCGGCTCGAGGAGGGATCTACGGTCCCGCCCAGGTAGCACCCGGTATCCCTGGCCGTGCCATGAGCCCCGCGTCAGGCATGGTGCCGCGTCCGGGACCAGTCGACGAATCGGCGGGGCACGATGAAGGGTTGCCGCCACGGGCGTCCACTCGACTTGCCGTTCCTGTTTAGCGAGAGACCCTGAGCGGCCCCGGAGGTGGTGCGCTTCACCGGCGGTCGGAGTCTCTCCCCAATCCTCTCTTTCGGTGGCTCAGATCGCCTTCGATATCCGGTAGAACATGTCGGCGGGGATCGTCTCCAGGGTCTCTGTCCTGACCGATCCGTGCTTGCCGAGGATTGCGAGCAATTTCACCAGGTTCTCCTTCTCTGGCATGTCGAAGATCAGGACGAAGTCGTACCGGCCGATCATGTAGTACAGGCCGACAATCTTCCCCCCCAGCGATTCCATGATGTCTGCCAGCTTCCGGTCCCTCTCCTCGATCCCGTCGAGCATGTCGAACGCCTCGCTCTTCAGGTTCCCTAGCATGACATAGAGTGCCATGCTGCGTCCTTCTCGGGTGGTGATAATAAAGATAGGTAATTATTCAGTTACTGCCACCCGAGCATATTCACCAAGCGTTGCAATCAATCGATCAAAGAGATCGGCGTCCCGGTAGTTATACCTGAACTCCAGTTCCTTGAGGTAGAACGGGAACCTCGCCGGGTTTACCCCATGGTATTTCATGAGACGTTCCTTGGCGAAGGACCAGAACCCTTCGATCCCGTTGATGTACACCTTCCCATTGGCGAATCGTTTGCCGTGGTCGATCCGTTTGTGCCGAAACCCGTAGGAGACCAGGCCGTTGTAGCTATGAAACCGATCTGTGTACACCAGGCTGCCCCGTTTCACCTTCTTGATGGTGAGTTCAAGGAGTGTCTCTCCTTTCACGTTCCGCACGACCTCAACCCGTACCTTCCCTCCTCGTTCGAGGATCCCGAAGACCGGTACCTTGCCGGCGGCACCTCGCCCCCGTTTTCCTTTTCTCCGGCCTCCGAAATATGATTCATCGAGTTCTACCTC
>JAAYEG010000061.1 GCA_012728895.1 Methanospirillum sp.
CGTGATCCCGAAGATACGTTTCAGCGGCCTCTTCATCATGGGTATATCGACCTAAGTCGATAAGGGAAACCACACGCTCACCTTCGTTCTCAGTATTTGAAGGTGGCACTAATTAAATAATCGCCTACTTTTTTAACCTTATGGGGATATTGATTGAATATAAATTGTTAATCTATGATAGCGACGGGATATGTCATGCTCGTGGTCAAGATCTGCCCATCATTCTGTCGAGTTAATCCCATGATATTGAGGTGACATACTGTGGTATGGCTCAAGTGTCTGCGCCCCCAGCGGACCTGTGGCGACGAGATCGTCGAGGAGCCGATCTTCGTCAACTCCAAGGATATTTACGCCTATTTAATCCGTCAGGAATCGGGACGGTTCTACTTGCTCTGCGGCAACGTCGAACAGCCTGACTATCTGACCGTCGGAGCCTTTTCGAGCGAAGCTGAAGCCGAACAGTGCGTAAATGCCATCCTCGACTACGCCGAATACACTTTGCTTGATCCGAGGGAGCTGATCGAGGAGAATCGGAGGATCGTGGAGGGTGATTTTGAAATGATGGCCGAAGACGAGCCAGTCGTCCCCGGATCCGCCTGAACGGGTATTCTCGCTGTCCCTATTTCGGCGCTCGGGACCATCCCTGGGCGCGCCCCGTCAGAATCATTGCGTTTATCAGTCGCCGCGCTCAATGATATGCCGGAGACGCTATCATGTGCATCGCGGTGCCCGGCGAGATTGTCGAAATTCTGGATGCGGACCGCGGGATTGTTGATTACGGGGATCTCCGTCAGGAGGTTCGTATCACTCTCGTCGAGGACCTGCAAATAGGCGAGTGGGTCCAGGTCCACGCGGGCTGGGCGATCGGCCGGATCTCGAGAGAGAAGGCGCTTGAGAACTTGGAGACGATCCGCGAGGTCTACGCACTCGTCTACGGAGAGGTCTGACGCGGGCTCAAAACCATGCACGAGTCCGGGATTGCCTGGGACCTCTACGCAACAGCACGTAGAGCCGCGGTCGAGCACGGTGCTACGCGCGTATTGCGGATCGCGGTCGACTGCGGGGCACTGGCCATGGTGAACCCCGAGCAGGTCCAGTTTCTGTTTACGATCATGGTCGAGGACGATCCCCTCTTCGAGGGGACCGTCCTCGACATCTCGACAGTCGATCCCGTGATGTCCTGCTCCTGCGGCCACTATCAGGGAGACGATCCGTTCGTCTGCCCGGGGTGCGGGGGGCTTCCTGTCATGGTCAAGGGGCGTGAGATCGTCGTCACTTCATGCGAGATCGATATCGAAAACGAGAACGAATGAGGGCATCCGGAGAGGTACAGTTGAAATGAAGGTTGAGCTGATGCACGGCGCGGGTGGTGAGATCATGAACGAGCTCGTCACGATCCTGACCCGCATCTCACATTCGAACGCAGGTGGTATCGGGCTCGAAGCCCTTGACGATGGGGCCGTGGTTCCCATCAACGGAGCGAATGTCGTCTTCACAACCGATTCACACGTCGTCCGCCCGATCTTCTTTCCCGGCGGCGACATCGGCCGCATCGCGATCTCGGGCACGGTGAACGACTTGGCCGTGATGGGTGCGCGTCCGATCGCGCTCTCGTGCGGGATGGTCATCGAGGAAGGGTTCGAAGTGAGCGATCTCGAGCGGATCGTTGCCTCAATGGACGCGGCCCTCGGGGAGGCCGGCGCAGCCCTCGTAACTGGAGATACCAAGGTGGTCGAGCAGGGATCCCTCGACGGGATTGTGATCAACACGGCCGGAATCGGGGTTGCCACGCGAGTGGTCCGCGATGCGGGACTTGAAGTCGGAGACCGGGTTATCGTGTCGGGGACGCTCGGGGACCACGGGCTCGCCATCCTCGCCCACCGCGAGGGTTTCGATCTCGGGGGGCAGATCCGCTCTGACGTCGCTCCGGTCTGGCCGCTGGTCGAGCGGGCGCTCGCTGCGGGCACCGTCCACGCGATGAAAGATCCGACGCGAGGCGGGTTCGCGGCAGCCATCAACGAGATGGCTGTCAAGAGTGGCGTCCGCATCACGATCGACGAAGAGGCGCTGCCAGTCCGTCCGTCAGTCGTCTCGGCCGCTGGTCTCCTCGGGATCGATCCGCTCCAGGTGGCGAACGAGGGGAAGGTGGTGATGGGCGTGCCGCCTGATGAGTCCGACAAGGTCCTGGAGGCCATTCGTTCACACCCGCTCGGAGCGGATGCTGCAATCATCGGGCGCGTCGAGAACGGGTCACGGGTCGTCATGGATACGAAGGCCGGGGGCCGGCGTTTTATTGAGCCGCCTATGGGCGACCCTGTTCCGAGGGTATGCTAGATCTCCTCCTCCGGAACGTCAGCGTTCCCGGGGATCGCGTCGTCGATATCGGAGCTCGGGCCGGTCGGACCGTCAGGGTCGATTCGAACCAAGATGCCGCGCGGACTATCGACTGCAGGGGCCTGCTGGTGATGCCCGCCGGTGTCGACATCCACGTCCACCTTCGCGGAGGCGCGCAGGCCTACAAGGAGGACTGGGAATCGGGAACCCGGGCTGCGCTGGCGGGTGGGGTGACCGTGATCGTGGACCAGCCGAACACGGACCCCCCGCTCGAGACCCCGGAGCGGTTCCGGGCCCGAGTCGATCAAGGGTTAAAAAAGAGCCGCTGCGGCTTCGGGATCAACGGGGCGGTCACACCCGACGCCGAGATCGAGGGACTGCACGTCGCCGGCGCTATTGCGTTCGGAGAGATCTTCGTCGCCGCGTCGAGTTACGGGAGCGCTATCGATACCGGAATGCTTCAGGACGCCTTGGCGCGAGTCGCGAGGCTCGGGGCCCTCGCGACCCTCCATCTCGAGGAGCCCCTTCCAGGAACCCCCTCAACCCTCGAGGAGCACGACCGGCTTCGGCCCCCAGCCGGCGAGGATCAGGCGCTCGCTCGCGTCCTCGCGATCGCACCGCCCGATATCCGACTCCACTGCTGTCACCTCACATCGCCGGACGCGGTGCGCCGAGCCCGAGTTGCAGGGGCGACCGCAGAGATGACTCCACACCACCTCCTCCTCGACCGGGAGGCTTTCGCCCCGGGCGACGGTAGAGGGCGGGTTAACCCCCCTCTCCGGACTCGAGCCGGGCGTGAGGCGCTCATGGCCTGCCTGGGGGAGGCTTCTGTCGTGGCCTCAGACCATGCACCTCACACGATCGAGGAGAAGGCGCGCCCCTTCCCGCAGGCTCCCGCGGGCTTCCCGAGTGTCGAGACGATGATGCCGCTCCTGGTCGCCCGTGCAATCACCGGTGAATTTGCGGTCAACCGCCTGATCGCCTTGACCTCGGCGAACCCCGCAAGGCTGATCGGGATACGCCCGGCTGGTTTCAACCCGGGGGACAGGGCGGATTTCGCCCTCTATCGCCGCAACGTCGAACCCATCCTGGCGGAAAGGCTCCACTCGAGGTGCGGGTGGACCCCGTTCGAGGGGATGCCGGCGGTGTTTCCCGAAATTGTCATCATGGGAGGCGAAGTTGCCTACGAGCATGGTAGGTTCGCCGATCTTCCCGGGTACTGGATTCACGGAAAGGGTTATGTCGCATGACCGCAAATCATCGTTTCCGTCGATACTGCGCCTTCATAGGTCCCCGGGTGATCGAGTGGCAAACGTCTGGACGTGATCCAAGGGACAACCCGGAGGCGCGACAGGCGGCGCCCGGGATGAGGGTTAAGAACCGGCAAGGGACGGCGACACGCCACCGATGCGCCGCGTTTGTTTATCCCGGGCGACATCCATCATCTTCTCTTCAGGAGGCAATGGCATGGACGTTTCCGTAGCCTTGAGCCCTCACCCGGACGGCGTCGTCATCGCGCTCGAGGTCTCGCCGAACGCGAAAAAGGACCTTTTTCCCGATGGCGTCAACCCCTGGCGACGGACGGTGGGCTGTACCGTCACTCCCTCGCCTGTTGATGGTAGGGCGAACCGGGCTGTTCTCGCTCTCGTAGCGGAAGTCCTGGGAGCGAAGAAGGGTGAGGTTGAGCTGCTGACAGGAGCCACCTCTTCCCTGAAGCGGGTGCTCGTGCGTAGGACGACCATGATGGCGGTGGCTACCGCCCTCTCACACCGGACGGCTGGAAGTCACAGGCCTTGAAGGAGGTTTGGTGACCCGCACCGTGCCCGAATTGCTCGCACCGGCCGGTAATTTCGATGCCCTCAAGGCGGCCTGCGATGCAGGCGCGGACTCAGTCTATCTGGGCGGGGCTCGGTTCGGCGCACGCGCTGCCGCCTCGTTCGATCGCGATGCGCTCTTCGGCGCGATCGAGTACGCCCATTCCCGCGATGTCGCGGTCTATGTCACGGTAAATACTCTCGTGACCGAGCGGGAACTCCCGTTGGTCGCGGAAGAGCTGGTCGCGGCGTTCGAAACCGGGGCGGATGCCGTGCTTGTCCATGACCCCGGGGTCGCTTCGATCGCCCGCGAGCTCGTGCCGGACCTCCCGCTCCATGCCTCGACCCAGATGACAGTCCACTCGGCATACGGGGTCAGGGCCGCTGCCGACCTCGGTTGCACGCGCGTGGTGCTCGCGCGGGAGCTACATCTTACCGAGATAGAGGCGATCGCCCGCGACGTGCCCGGCATCGAGATCGAGGTCTTCGCCCACGGTGCCCTCTGCTACGCCTGGTCGGGGCAGTGTCTTCTCTCTTCCGCCATCGGCGGGCGTAGCGGCAACCGTGGGCGATGTGCACAGCCCTGCAGGAAACCCTACTCCCTCCTATCTGGCACGACCGATGGATGGGGTCGTCTCACAGAGCCCTCTCCTGTTCCTCTCGGCGACCGGTACCTCCTCTCGCCCCGGGACCTCTGGACATATCCCGTTCTCTCTAGGCTGGCCCGGTCCCCGATCGCCGCACTCAAGATCGAGGGACGCCTCCGTTCTCCCCGGTACGTCGCGGACGTGGTTGGATGTTACCGCCGGGCTCTCGACCGGATTGCTGAAGATACGTTCGTTCCCCTGCCCGAGGAAGAGGATCTTCTCAGGCTCGCCTTTAACCGGGGTTTCACGATCGGCAGGCTCTTCGGAGAGACAGGAGACCGGTTCATGGGGCGCGACCGACCCGGGTCACGGGGCATCCCCATTGGGGAAGTCATCGGCCTGAATCACCAGGGCTTGAGTGTAGTCCGACTAAGGGAGGGCGTCCGGCTCGAGCCGGGTGACGGACTTGCGGCCTTCCCCTCCTGTCGTCCAGACCTGGACACTGGAGTCGTGCTCCGTCGTGCTGTGACCGGGGATACGGTCTCCCTGGCATTCAACAGACCCGTCCCTGTAGGTACGCCGGTCCACCTGACCGGCCGCAACTCGAAACCCACCTCGTCGCCGATCCCTCGGGTCTATCTCGATCTTTCCGTCTCGTTCCACGAGGACCGGCCGGTCGCCGTGGGGAGCGTAGCGAATCATCGCGGGCTCCCCGTTCCGTTCCGTGTTGTCGGGGATTCGATGACCGCCGCAAGGACCCGCCCGCTCACGTCAGGAACCTTCGAGCAGCAACTCCGACGGACCGGGGGAACACCGTTCGCCTTCCGTTCGATCGCTATCGACCTTCCCAAGAACCTCTTTGCCCCCCCATCAGCTTTGAACGAGTTCCGCCGGCGCATCCTTGAGGCAGCTGCGGCATCTCTGGTCGCAAGTCGAAGGCCCGGATCCGGAACGACGGCTGCGGCCCGCGTACGTCTCTCCCGGTTCAGGCTGTCACAGGAGAGCTTCCGAGGGCCGTTCAGCATCATCCCCCGTGTCAGGTGCCTCGTCGATTCGGTCGATGGTACCGAGACGGCTGCGGAGGCTGGTGCCGACGAGATCTGCATCGAACCGCTGCCAGTTCCTTCTGGTTCCAGCCCCTGCCCGACATGGGAGGGCGAAGCTATCGCCGAAATGCTCGTCGATTCGGTCTCCCGCTGCGCGCCGGTGCCTGTGATCTGGGCATGGCCTCGAGTAACCACCGCAGATTTTCTCGCCATGGCGACACCAGTCCTCCCGTTGGCTGGCGTCGCGGGAGTACTGGTCAACGGGGCTGGAGCCGGTCTCGCCGTCCGTTCGGGTAAACCCAGCATCCCGGTTCATGGCGGCCCTGGGCTGAACGTCTGGAACTCGCGGACCGTGCGCCGGTTCGAGCCCTTGTTTACCTCCCTCACCCTCTCGCCGGAGCTCTCGCGGCAGGAGCTCTCGGAGGCCGTGGCTGTCACACGGGGAGCAGGAGGGCAGGTCCTTCTCGGGGTGATCGTCCAGGGAAACCTGGAGGTGATGGTCTCCGAAGACTGCCTTCCCGGGCTCGCTGGGTGCCTGGCATCGACCGGAACGCGGTTCGCGCTCGAGGACGAGCGCCGGCGCCGGTTTCCAGTGCTCCAGGATGGGGCGTGCCGATCTCGGATCCTCAACTCGGTCGAGACCTGTCTGATCGATCACATCCCGGCGCTCGCCTCGGCTGGTGTCGATCTCCTTGTCGTCGACGCGCGGGGAAGAACGCCGGCCTGGACAGCCGCCGCAGTCCGGGCGTATCGGGCCGGAGTTAATGCTTTAGGCCTGCCCGCCTCCCGAAGGGAGGCTGTTCTCGGAGAACTCAAGGAGGACCTGCGGACGATCGCGTGGGGCGGGCTGACCTCCAGTCTATACATCCACGGTCGCAGGGAAGGGCAAACGTTATTACCGGTATTGGAACACGATACCACATGTCACAGGTCGTCATCCTGATAAACCTCAAGACCTACGGGGAGGGGCTCGGAAGGAACGCCCACCGGATCGCAGGTGCGGCGGAGACGGTCGCCTCCGAGAGCGGTGCCCTTATCGGTGTCTGCCCTCAGATGGTTGATCTCCACCCCCTCGCGCACCACTTCAACGTCCCCGTATATGCCCAGCACGTGGACGGATTCGCGCAGGGGGCTGCTACAGGTCACACTTCTGCGGAGTCCATCAGGCTCGCCGGCGCTGTGGGGAGCCTGATCAATCACTCGGAGCGGAGGCTGAACCTCGCCGAGATCGATGCATCTGTCCGGGCATGCGAGAAGAACGGCCTCACCTCGGTCGTCTGTACCAATAACGTTGCGACCAGCGCAGCGGCAGCTGCCCTGAACCCCTCGTATGTGGCTATTGAGCCGCCGGAGCTGATCGGTTCTGGTATCTCCGTGGCGAAAGCAGATCCCGGTATAATCCAGGGCTCCGTCGATGCAATCCGGCGCGTGAGCGACGATGTGAGGATTCTGACCGGTGCCGGCATTCAGTCGGGAGACTGCGTTCGAATCGCGACTGAGCTCGGGACAGACGGCGTCCTGCTGGCCTCGTCCGTTGTAAAAGCTGATGACCCCGAGGTGGTTCTCCGTGACCTGGTTTCACAGCTCTAGCGGGATGCTACGGAGAATAGCGACAAACCCCAGCTCACCTTTATCCACTCTTCGATCGATCTTTCTGGATGAGCACGTTCGGGAACTTTTTTCTCCACCAGGAGTATGCGTCCATCGCCGCCCGTGGTGACCCTCTCAATGAGATCGAAG
>JAAYEG010000062.1 GCA_012728895.1 Methanospirillum sp.
AGCACACCAGAAACGGATTCGGACGACGAACGGGATGGAACGGATCAATAAGGAACTCAAGAGGAGAACGAACGTCATCGGAGCATTTCCAAATGAAGATGCGCTCCTTCGACTGGCAGGGGCGATCCTCATGGACATCAACGAGGAGTGGGTTACGGGCAGAAGGTATTTGTCAATGGATGAGGAATGATCCACCAAGGAGTCAGGGCGTACCAATTTTACAGAAAGATCGAGACGCTACCGTCCTCGCCCATCCGGTGGTAGGCGTGGAACTCGAGGTACTCCCGTCCGTCCTGCTCGCCGAAGACGTAGTAGATCCGGCCGCTGCTGCCGAAGGACGGGGATCCTTTTCTGCGTTCACGCAGGTTCTCTTCGGGCAGGTGAAGATCAAGAAGGGAGAACCGCTCTGCAAAACCTCCCTGGATCTTTTCCGTGGATCGGTTCTCGGAGATCACGATGAGATCGAGACCCTCCCGGCAGGACTCCACGTCGGTGCTCTTCCCCGTTTCGACCGGCACGCCCCGAGCCGCGGTCTCTCCCGGGGGGGCATCCCCCGGCAGACGGACTGCACGGGGACTGGCTCGACGAGATAGATAGAAGCGATCCGCACACCCGCACCCGGGCGACCAGCCGTGATCGATACCCGGAAGGACCGGGCGCGCCCTGCACGACAGGATCGGCCGGCGAATCCAGGACCCCCGGTGCGATCCGGGGAGCATCCGGACCCGCGACGGCGACGGCCGAAGTCCCGGGTCGCTCCGCGCAACCGGGGAACTGGGCCTCCGGGACCGTCGGGAACTCTGCCGAAACCACCGGCCGGGCCGCACCCGGGCTCACGGCGCCGGTATGCGGGGGTAGCCGTTCCGAGCGCGATCTGCGATACCTCGAGCGCACGCCCGGGCGAGCCGGGCATCTCGAGGGCACGGGATCGGTGTCCGAGATCACTGCCGCCCCACCCCGGGCAGGGGCGGCAGGCCTGCTGCCGGGGACCCGGTGGGGGCCTGGTGCTGACGGACTGTCTCTGCATCCGGCCGGCCCCAGTGGCACCGCATCGCCCCGGGGGAGACACGTCCAAACCGGTCTCGTCGGACCGCGGGCGACAGGCAGGTGTGCACTGCCCGGGGGGCCCGGCCGGGATGGTGCCGGCGCACGCGAGCGAGGCGTTCAGTGCGTTCGACGACCCCCTCGAGGCCGCCGTGCCGGCGGTGCGGCCCGGGCTCGGGCCCGTGCGGGAGGCAGAGCGCGGTCTCCGGGCACTCATGGGGCCGGCGGACCGGGTGATGTCCGTTTTCATCGACGGGGCGGGGGAGGGGCAGTCCGACCCGAGACTGTCACCATCGAGGAGCGTGTTCGCCCCGGTGCCCGTCGTCACCACGATTGCGGCCGGCTCGTCTCCGACCCAGGTCGGCAGACGGCGACCGCCGCGTCTCTATCGCTCTCCTGCCACTCGTTCGGCGCTCTCGACGAGTCGAGGGGGTGCGGCGAGTCTCGATAAAAACGTGCTGGTGACGTGCGCCGCGCTCTCGAACCCCGGGCCGGTGAACCCCGGTACCGGCCGAAGGACCGGACCATCCGGGGGGTGAGAGGGACGAGGGCCTCCCCGTCACACGCGCGGGTTGGCGGGTCAATCGTCGTCCTCGTCGTCCTCTGTCGAGGATGCCCGGGTGGTGTCGTCACCGGAGTCGTCGTCCGACTCCCCGGAGCTGCCGGGCACGGTCGTCGCCGAATCCTCCGCGGACTTCGACGAGCAACCGGCAGCGAGTGCGGCGCCGAAGAGGACGAGGAAGACGAGCGACGCCACGAGGATCGGGGGTCCGGCCTGTTGCCTGCTCGTCATGTGTTGACCCTGGGCCGGGACCGGATAATGGTATCCCGGACCCCTTCACCCGGGCGGCAGTCCTCCCGTGCGACCTGGATCTCCACCGGAACCGGGCCATCCCTCGCGGGAGGCCAGGACGAACGGGGCGTGCTTCGCCAGGCGCCCGGTGATGGGGGAGGGCCTGCCGGCGCGACCGTGTCCCCGTTATCGATGCGGAGAGCGGGGCTCAGAGACGGGTTCGGAGAGCGGCATCGCGCCGGCCGGCACGACCGGGGCCGCGGTCGGGATGGCCACCGCGAACAGGCCACGGACCCGGGACCGGTACAGCTGGCCGAACGGGCAGGTGCGCCCCGGGGGTCATCGCGATGACCGCCGGCACCCGGTCCGGAACTGCGGCGCACGCCCGGGCCGCGGCGAGCGGACAGAGGTGGTATCGAGGAGAGGACCCCCGGGCCAGCCGCGGGCCCGTGCTGCTCCGGGCGCCGCGGGCGGAGCGCGGGTTCCGGGCGCTCATGGGGCCGGCGGACCGGGTGGTCTGGTACTACGAGGAATGGCCGGCGCGGCAGGCAGGCTCGGCAAGGCGGCGGGGGCGGGATATGCAAGCGACGCTGGACGGGGTGGGATGAGGTGAGGTCGGGGTGACGGGCCCTGCGGCTTCGGCTCCCGGACACCGGAGACATCGAGCGGATGACCGTCGATTCGCCAGCAGGGAGATTTCCAGGAGAGCGGTCATGGCTGACGACTTCCTGGTTCCCGGCCCGGTCGTCATCCCTCGTCAGCAACAATCAAAGAATCTCGATCTGAACCGACAGGGGAATCCAGAAAAAATCGAAAAACTTCAACGATAAAAAATCCATCCTGATAGCCAGAACTAAAAAATCTCAACCCCTATCATGAGGTAGTGGAACCCAGCAAGCTCCCACGGAGAGAACGATGAGAGACGTCCGTGCGAACCCTTCTTGAAGTGGGCCGGCGGGAAAAACCAGTTGCTCGGGGAGTTCGAGAAGAGAATCCCTGCGGAACTGAAGGAAGGGGGACTATCAACCTTCATCGAACCGTTCGTGGGTGGCGGAGCCGTCTTTTTCGATTTCAACAGCGTTTTCGAGTTTTCGAAGTGTCATATATTCGATATCAACGAAGAATTATTCCTTGCCTACAGAGTGGTGAGGGACGATGTCGATTCACTCATCGATCATCTTGGCGAACTCTCATCGAGGTATCTATCAAGAAACGATACGCTCCGAAAGGAGTTCTTCTATCAAATTCGGGACGAGTTCAACAAGACAAAGGCCGAGATCGATCTCAACCGGTTCGAGTCATCATGGACGAACAGGGTCGCACATCTCATCTTCCTCAACAGGACCTGTTTTAACGGCCTGTTCCGTGAAAATTCACGAGGAGAATTCAACGTCCCGTCTGGACGGTATAAAAATCCAAAGATCCTGAACGCCGATCTGTTGATCGTCGATTCAGAGGTCCTCCAGAACACCAAGATCCACTGTGGCGATTTCGCTTCATCGGCACCCCACATCTCAGGTACTTCTTTCGTCTATTTCGACCCCCCCTACAGGCCTCTCAACCAGACCTCGTCGTTTACCGGATATACACAGGATGGGTTCAACGACGACGAGCAACGGCGCCTCGCCCGTTTCTTCAAGGAATGCGATCGAACCGGAGCACGGCTGATGCTCAGCAACTCGGATCCGAAAAATATCGATCCCGATGACGACTTTTTGGACACCATCTACGCGGAATACCGGATCGAACGAGTTCCGGCGAAACGGATGATCAATTGCGATCGGAAGAAAAGAGGGGAGATCAACGAGATCATCGTCACTAATTATTGAGACCCGATGACGTCACGGAACGATACCGCGTGGGACAGGGTATTCCGGGAACTCGGACTTCTCGATGAGATCCACAGAGAGGGTCTTGCCAGGATCAGTGCGACGGCTCTGAAGGAGATCGGTCACGGTCCCCCGGCGCATCGGTGCCCCCGGCCGACCCAGACTTCGACGGCCTGTTCAAGGACGCGAACGGCAACCGCCGGCCGGACTTCGCGGACGTGGTGCTGTCCTTCAACCAGATGGCCCGGATCGAGGAGAACGGGCCGACTGCGCTCTTCAGCTACAACGGCAATGGAAGGATCGACTTCGCCGACGTCACCTGGCTTGCAACCACCTCGGAACCGTCACCCCCTACTTTCTCCTGCCGGCGTTGGTTGGCCCCCTCTCCTCCGTTCCGTGACGCGCACCGACGAGGATCGTTATTAAGCCGTCCCCGTGTCGAATTGATATTGACATTGTCTGCGATACCCGGGTCCGCCAGGGCGGCAGGAGGACGCGATAATCACGGACCGATCGGGAGGGACCGCTTCCATGCGGGAGAATGAAAAGAAACGTCTTTTGCGTTCGTCTCCCGGCCGCCGGACCCACGGTGAGTGCCATCACCCGGAGCGGGGGCGTCCCGGGACGGGGCGTCGACTGCTCTCCCTGCTCCCGGTCGCGCTGATCGTCGCGCTCGCCGTCAGCGCCGGCTGCACCGGGATCCGGACGGCAGCCTCATCCGACGGCCCGGGCCGACTCGACATCACCCACAAGGAGTTCAAGCAGATGCTCGACGGGTCCCGGGAGAGTCCCGGGGAGATCGTGGTCCTGGACGTCAGGACCCCGTCGGAGTACGAGCGGGAGCACCTTGAAGGCGCCGTGAACCTGGACAACAACGCCGGCATCTTCCGGGAGCGGGCCTCCCGGCTCGACCGCGACCAAACCTACCTGGTCTACTGCCAGAGCGGCACGCGTTCCGCCCACGCGGCCGATGTCATGGTCGAACTCGGGTTTTCGAGCGTCTACAACATGAAGGGCGGCATCACCCGCTGGAAGGGAGCGGGCTTCCCGGTCGTCAGGGGGATGTAGGGGCCGCCCTTCCCCCCGGGCGGCGATATAGTCTTTTTAGGCTTGGTCGCCTTCTGTAGTACGGTGACACAGGAGTGGCTTTGACCTGGATCGTACTGATCATCATCGGGCTCGTCGTGCTCGGGCTCGTCGGCTGGTTCATCGGGATCTACAACCGGTTCTTCAGCCTCAAGAACTCCGCCGAGGCGTCGCTCGGGCAGATCAGGGTCGCGATGAAGAAGCGGCTCGATATGATCGAGCAGCTGCTCGGGGCCGTGAAGAGCTACGCGCAGTTCGAGCGGGAGACGCTCGAGAAGGTCACGGAGCTGCGCGCCTCGGTGGCACGCGGGGGCCCGGCGGAACTCGACGCGATCGAGCGGGAGAGCAGGTCGATCCTCGGCAGGCTCTTCGCGGTGGCCGAGGCCTATCCCGACCTCAAGACCTCGACGGTGGTCCAGGAGCTGACCGGCTCGGTCCGCGGGGTCGAGGACGAGATCGGGCGGCAGCGCTACACCTACAACAACGTGGCCCAGCAGTTCAACACGATGGTCGACGTGATCCCGTCCAACATCGTCGCGCGCCTGATCGGGATGGCGAAGCTCGCATACCTCGAGTTCGAGGAAGCGATCGAGAGACCGCCGAAGATCGAGTTCTGATCCGGCATGGGCGAAGCACGCTCGATCGCGTTCCTGGTCGCGCTCACGCTCGCCCTCGGGCTCGCGGGCGCGGCCCTGGCCCTCTGGATCCCGGGCCTGGTCGTCCCGGAGGGCCTCGTAATCGACACCTACGAGGCCGACTGGGCGCCGGACGGGTCGCTCGAGGAGCGCTACGTCTACCACGTCCGGTCCCCGGGCACCTACCGGATGCTCTACCGGACCCTCGACGACCCGCTGCGGTACTCCGCCGCCGGCACGCCGCACTTCGAGCTGGCCGGCGTCGAGCCGCCGGACGGCGTGGTCGGCTACGCCAGCGACTCCTCGGGCGAGGTCCGCCTCTTCGGGGGCGGGGACGACCCTCTGGCCTCCTCGTTCGTCTCCTCGCACGCCGAGCTCAACGAGGTCGGGCTTGTCGACACCGGCTACTTCGCGAGCGGCACCTACGACGCCCGGTACGCCTTCACGGTCCGCCCGCCGGTCGAGTACGACGACGCGGTCGTCCACGTGAACCTCAAGCTCGCCCGCGCCGGGCAGCACGTCCGGTACTCGTTCGTCAGGATCACGATCCCGGCGGAGGGGGTGCGGGAGGTCTTCGCCTACCCCCCCACCCTGCACCAGGAGCGGGAGGGGGACCGGATCGTTATCTCCGGCAGCGCGACCGAGAACGAGAACCTGGCGATCGAGGTCCTGCTCGAGCGCCATGTTCTCGGCGGCGTCGCCGGGTTCCCCCGGCAGGTCGGCGACCTGGAGAACCAGGCGCGCTCGGCCCATCTCCGGGAGAGCGTCCCGTACTGGCTCTCGACCGCGCTCTACTGGCTCGGGATCGCGTTCGTGCTCGCCGTGCCCCTCGCCCTGCTCTGGCTCTACCGCCGGCACGGACGCGAGAAGGAGTTCGTCGTGCCCGAGTACCTGAGCACGGTCCCGGACCCGGGCAAGCCCCCCTGGACGGTGAACCTCCTCTTCAAGGGGGACCCGAAGAACGGGGACGCCGACGGGTTCTACGCCACCGTGCTCGACCTGCACCGGCGCGGCCTGATCCGGGTCGAGGAGGTCGCGGACGGCGAGGATGTCTGGATACAGCTCGCCGGCGCCCGGTCGGACGACTTCTACGAGCAGCGGGTGCTCTCCTTCCTGGAGGCGATCGCGACCGACGGGGTGGTCGACACGGCCGAGCTCCAGCGCCAGCGCGAGCGGGCGAAGACGGACACGGCGCTCCAGTCCCGGATGATCCGGGATCTCGGGACCTACCGGGCGGTGGCCTCCCACCAGGACCCTGCGGTGACCGGCGCCTACACCGTCTCGGGGCGCGGCAAGGTCCTCCCGGTGGTCGCGGCCGGGGGGCTGCTCTCGATCGCGTCGTTCGTGCTGATCTTCGTCTTCCCCGGGCTCGCGGGCCGGTTCGTCGGGCCGTTCCTGCTCTTCGGGCTCGGGGCGGTCCAAGGGCTGATCGCGCTCGCCTTCCCGACCACGCTCTTCGGGTTCTGGAAGGGCGATGGCTACCGCGAGCGGCTCGAGTGGGAGTCGTTCGCGCATTTCCTCTCGGACCTGGCGATGCTCAGGAAGTACTCGCCGGCGGACCTCTCGATGTGGGGCGAGTGGCTCGTCTACGGCACGGCCCTCGGGGTCGGCGACCGGGTCGCGCGGGCGATGCGGGACCTCGACATCCGGCTCCCCGAGGAGGCCGCGATGCCGACCCACCTGCAGACCGCGTTCGTGCCGGCGCTCGTCCTCGCCCCGCCCGTCCAGAGCGGCGGGAGCGGCGGCGGGTTCGGCGGCGGTGGCTTCGGTGGCGGCGGTTTCGGCGGTGGGGGCGGTTTCGGCGGCGGCGGCGCCGGGGGACGCTGAACCCTCTCCACCGCGGCAGTCCGCCGCAACCCTCTCTTCACCCTTTTCGCGTCCGGGTAGGATTCCCGCGAAAGAGCCGATCGGCAGGTTTTTGCGAGAACGGATTCAATGTGTCATTACTGATTATTTTGAAGATCTCCGGCCACAGCCCTGGACGGGGATGTTCGAATCGGAGAGGACGTGATGAAAGGATTTCTTGGATTTTGCACAGCCGTCCTGGCGACGCTGGCGGTGCTACTCGCCATATCGGCCGGATGTATCGGCGGCCCCGAGACGGTCGCGGACCATGATCTTGTGGTCGTCAAGCTGGCCCCCGACGGCGCGACGCAGTGGACGAGGATTATCGACACCGGCGAGGACGACGGCGCCGAGGACCTGGTCGAGCTCCCGGACGGCGGATTCGGAATCGCCGCCCGGAACGGGAGCGACGCGCGGGGCCCGGCGCGCCCCCGGCTCGTCCGGCTCTCGCCCGACGGCGCCGTCCTGTGGGACCGGTTCGTCACGGACGGCTTCGACATCGCACGGGTCGTCGTGCCGGCCGGCGACGGCGGTACCGCCGTGCTCACCGGGAACGGCACGGTCGTCCGGTTCGATACAGCCGGCCAGGTACGCTGGTCGAGGTCGACGGGGATATCGGAGGCACAGGCGCTCCGGCAGCTCGCGGACGGCGGCTATGTCGCGGGTGGCCGGGTGACGTACCGCACCGCCACGAACATCACGCCCCCGCCCGTCCCCGGCGCGTCGGCCGTCACGATCACGGCCAGCACCTCCGCGGGCGGAGAGGGGATGGCGACGCGGCTCTCCGCCGACGGCGTCGTCCTCTGGGAGCGCCGCTACGGCGAGAGCGGCCTGGTCGGGGTTCTCGCGCTCGCCGAAAGTCCCGACCGCGCCGGTCTCCTCCTCGCCGGGGACGGCACGATGCCGAACGCCAGCGCCGGCACCCCGCTCCTCGCACTCCCCCTCGATACGGCCGGGACGCCCGGCACGGTCACGCAGCTCGGCACGGTGCCCCTCTCCGACCCGGTCTGGATCCGGTCGGACCCGGCCGGATACCGGGTGCTCTATCAGAATACCAGCCTGGCGGCGAGGATCGCCGCTCCCAGGGGGGTCGTCGACGCGACCCTCGATCGCGACGGGCGCGTGCTCGATCGGCAGCCCATCGACGCGAGCATCGCCGTCACCTGGACGGCCGACGGCGGGTACTTCTCGGTCGGCATCCCGTCCGGGGGAGGCGAACCCGGGTACGGCACTGCGACCTCCGACAGGACATCCGTGAGCGCCCTCCACGCCCGGCGGCTCGATTCCGCAGGAACGCCCGTCTGGGAGCGCGCGCTGCCGACCGGCCTGCTCAGCCGGGTTCTGAAGGTCGTGCAGACATCGGACGGCGGCTTTGCGGTCCTCGCTCTCAGGGATACTGGATAGATGTCGATCGCGGACGAAATGGAGGAGGGGCCCGGCATGCGCGGGTGTCGGCTGACGAACAAACGACCGCGGGCATGGTGGTTCACCATGCTCGCGATGCTGGCTGGTGTACTCCTCGTCGCTTGCGGCTGCTGCAACCTCGACTAGGTCCCCGACCACGACATCGTGGTCCTCAAGCTGGCCCCCGACGGCTCGACGGTGTGGACGCGGGTGATCGACCGCGGGTCCGACGATACGGCCGAGGACCTGGTCGAGCTCCCGGACGGCGGGTACGCAGTCACCGGCGGGAGCTCGGACGCGCGGTTCGCCCCGCCGCAACCGCTCCTGGTCCGGCTCTCACCCGACGGCGCTATCGTCTGGGACCGGCCCGTCACCGATGGGTTCGACGTCGCGAACGCGGTCGTGCCGGCCGGCGACGGCGGCACGGCCGTACTCACCGGGAACGGCACGGTCGTCCGGCTAGACCCGGACGGCCGGATGCTCTGGGCGCGGGCGACAGGGATCCCGGAGGCGCACGCCCTCGACGCCACCGCGGACGGCGGTTTTATCGCGGGCGGGCGGATCACGTACGAGGTCCCCGTGAACCGTACCGACGGGCCCGGCACGGTCGCCCGGCTCCCGGTGATCACGACGGAGATCGGCGACGCCCCGGTCCTCGCGGCGGCGGCGAGCCGGCCCACCACGCCCCAGCTCGTTGAGATCCCCCGTCGCTTCGACCATGTACAGAGAGCGATGGTGGTGAGGCTGGATGCCGACGGCGGAATCGCCTGGGAGCGGCAGTACGACGACCCGGACTGGCTGAAGTCCCTTGCCGATGGTCCCGCCGGGCTCATCGTCGCCGGATACGGTGACACGATCAACGGGAGATGGGGCATCGCTCACCCGCTGCTTGCGCTGCGCCTCTTGCCGGACGGAACCCCCGCCGGGGTCTCGCAGATCGACACCACGAGCGTCGGCGACCCGGTATGGATCCGACCGGATGGCGCGGGGTACCGGGTGCTGTACCAGAACACCTCCCGGGCCCTGACGGCGGAGGGGTTCTACCTCATGAACGTCGTCGACGCCGTCCTCGACCGTGACGGGTGCGTGCTCGAGCAGCGACCCATCGACGGGAGCATCGCAGTCACCTGGACGACCGACGGCGGGTACTTCTCCGTCGGCATCCCTCCCGTGGGAAACAGCTCGTGGTACGACACCATGACCTATAATTCGGCCGGCGCCACATTCCACGCGCGCAGGCTCGATAGCGCCGGGAGGCTCGTCTGGGACCGCGTGCTTCCCGCAGGGCCGCTCGGCAGGGTCACGAAGGTCGTGCAGACGACGGACGGCGGATACGCTGTACTGGCCGAAAAGCAGAACAGGTAGTCATCTGACAGCACCGTTCCCGGACCGGTGGCCAGCAGAACCGTTATTCCGATTGTATCCCCGCCCGCGCCGCGAGCGTCGCCTCGCGCTCGTCGAAGAAGAGCCGGAGCCAGAGCTCGGTCACGAAGACCCGGAAGACCTCCCAGGAGTACGGGGCGTTGCCGGCCCGGAACCGGGCGAAGTCCGCGGCGACGGCGTCCGCGTCCCAGTACGGCCGCGAGCGGAACGACGCCGAGGCGAAGACCTCCTCGACGAGCGGGGCGAGCTCGCGCCCCATCCAGACCTCCTCGGGCGTGACGAAGCCCATCTTGTCCATGCGGCACCGGATTTCCTCGGGCACGAGCCCCCGGATCGCGCGCCGGAGCACCCGTTTCGTGACCCCGCGGCGGAGCTTCTGGTCGAGCGGGAGCGAGGCGAGGTACTCGACCACGCGGTAGTCCAGGAACGGCACCCGCGCCTCGAGCGAGAAGCGCATCGAGTTACGGTCCTCGTAGTGGAGGAGCCCGGGCAGGTTCGCCGAGGTCGTCTCCTGCCGCAGCACCCGGTCCAGGTCGCCCGCGTACCGCCCCACCGGCGGGGCGGCGACCCGGAGGAGCCCGCGCCGGTTCCGCCGGACCAGGAGCTCCCGGGCCGCGTCCGCGAAAAAGCCGCGGTGGTGCCGGAGCGTCCCGAGCGCCTCCAGGACCAGGAGGCCGAACCGGCCGCGGCGGGCGAGCGTGGAGAGGTGGGTCCCCTGGTACGCGATGTAGCCCGCGAGCTGCTCGTCCGCGCCCTGGCCGTCGAGCACCACCGTCACCGACCCGGCCGCGAGCCGCATCACGCAGTACTGGGCGTAGATCGAGAGCGAGCCGAACGGCTCGTCCTGGAACCAGACCAGGTCCAGGAGATCGGCCAGGAGCCGGTCCGGGGAGGGCTCCACGTACGCGCCGGCCACCCCCGCGGAACCGGCCGCAATCTCCACAAAGGGGCGCTCGTCGACCCGGGGGTCGGCGTACACGGCCGAGAAGGTCTGCTGCCGCGCCCCGACCGAGCCCGGGCGCTCGGTCTCGAGCAGGCGCGCGATCAGGGCGACGACGGTCGAGGAGTCGATCCCGCCCGAGAGGCAGGTCCCGACCGGGACGTCGGAGCGGAGCCGGAGCCGGACCGCGTCCTCCAGGAGCCCGAGCAGGCGCGCCGGCGCGTCGGCCTCGACCGCGGGCGGCGAGTCGACCGCCGGGTTCACGGCGAGGTCCCACCACCTGACGGGCCCCTCGGTCCCTTCCGGCCCGACGGCCATCCAGTGCCCGGGCGGGACCTGGAGCACCCCGTCGAACATCGTGAGCGGGGAGTGGTCCAGGACCCCCCAGGCGAGGAACGTGGCGAGGGCTTCCTCGGCCGGCGCCCGCCCGACGGCAGGGTCGGCGAGCAGGGCCTTCACCTCGGAGGCGAAGAGGAAGCGGTCGCCGGCCCGGGCGTAGTAGAGGGGCTTGACCCCGAGCCGGTCCCGGGCCAGAAAGACCTCTCCCGCTCGCCGGTCCAGGACCGCGAACGCGAACATCCCGTTGAACCGGGCAAGGCAGTCGCGTCCCCACGCGGCGTAGGCGGCCAGCACCACCTCGGTGTCGGTCCCGGTCACGAACTCGTGCCCGGCGGAGCGGAGCTCCTCCCGGAGCTCGAGGTAGTTGAAGATCTCGCCGTTCAGGACGATCGAGAGCGCGCCGTCCGGGGAGGTCATCGGCTGGCGGCCCGCCTCCGAGAGGTCGATGATCGCGAGCCGCCGGTGGGCGAGCCCGACCGGCCCCTCCACGATCGCCCCGCTCCCGTCCGGCCCGCGGTGGGCGAGCAGCGCGGACATCCGGGCGAGCAGGGACGCGTCCGCCCCCCCGCCCCCGGTCATCACGACCCCGGCGATCCCGCACATCTCAGGCGAAGTACGGCTCTCGCCGACGGACGGCCTCCCGGAACGCCTCCTCCAGGGCAGCACCGTGCAGCCCGCGGATGTCGACGTGGTTGTCGGTCCGGAGCAGGCAGGGCTTGAGCCAGCCGTCGGAGGTGAGCCGGAGCCGGTTGCAGTAGGCGCAGAACTCGGTGTTGTGGAGCGGGCGGACCACCTCGACCTCGGCGCCCCTGACGTGGTACTTCTTCCTGTGGTGCATCCGGCGGGTCTCGACCCGGTCGGCAATCGCCGCGATCCGGTCCTCGATCCCCTTCACGTCGGCGTGGTGCGGGCAGTCGCGGAAGTCCATCAGCTCGATCAGCTGCAGGACCAGGTCGTGCCTGTCCCGGACGAAGTCAATGAAGGTCTCGATCTCGTCGTCGTTGATCCCGGAGAGGACGACCATGTTGAGCTTGACCGGGACGAGCCCGGCATCCAGCGCCGCCTCGATCCCCGCGAGCGCGTCGCCGAGGAGGGGTCTGCCCGCGATCCGGGCGTAGCGCTCGGGGTCGAGGGTGTCGAGCGAGATGTTGACCCGCCCCAGGCCCGCCTCCTTGAGCGCCCGGGCCCGGCCGGCGAGGAGGGTCCCGTTCGTGGTGAGCGAGGCCTCCATACCCTCCGGGACGGAGGCGACGATCTCCTCCAGGTCGTCCCGCATCAGGGGCTCGCCCCCCGTGAACTTCACCGAGCGGAACCCGAAGTCCCGGGCGACCCGGAGGATCTCGGCGATCTGCCCGGCCGGGAGCTCGTCCTCGGGGTGCTGCTCGCCCTCGGCGTGGCAGTAGATGCAGTTCAGGTTGCAGGCGTGGGTCAGGCTGATCCGGATGTTCGTGACGGTCCTGCCGTAGGCGTCACTCAGCACCGGCGTCCCCCCCGACGAAGTTCTTGCCGATCACGTAGACCTCGCGGGACCCCCGCCGGCTCGCCCGCGCCTGGTAGGTCCTGGCCGAGCGGAACGAGGCGCGGACGGCGGCCAGGAGCCCCGGGAAATCCTCTCCCTGGAACGACTTGACCACGAGGTTGCCGCCAGGCTTCAGGACTGCCCGAGCGAACCCGAGCGCAGCCTCCCCGAGCGCGACGGCCCGCGCCTGGTCGTACGAGCGCTGGCCCGAGAGCTTCGGCGCGGCGTCCGAGAGGACCACGTTGACGACGCCGAGCGCCTCTTTCACGCGCGCCGGCAGCCCGGGGTCGGCCAGGTCCGCGACCACCGTCTCGACCCCTTCGATCGGCGCGATCGGGTTCAGGTCGATCCCGAGCACCCGCCCGTCCGTGAGGGACCGGACCACCTGGAGCCAGGACCCCGGGGCTGCCCCGAGTTCGACCACGTTGTCGTCGCGCCGGATCACCCCGGCGTGCTGCTGGACCTCGAGCAGCTTGTACGCCGCACGCGAGCGGTAGCCCTCGCGCACGGCCCTGGAGTATTCCCCGTCGCGTCCCCACTGCGATCCCATTGTATCTGTCTGCTCCCGAACGGCGCCGCCTCCGTGACCCTTTCACGGAAATCGGAGCGAATAAACCCTCCGATTGGAGCGCTGCTGCGATATCATTAAAACTATGTCTGGTCAGTTTATAATAGAGAGTGTCAGGGGTATCCATGTTACGCGCCACCATCGACGCAGACGTCTTCAGGGAGGCGGTCGACGCCGTCGCCGCCCTCGTGAGCGAGTGCCGCCTCCATATCGACGGCGGGGGAATGAGGACGAGGGCGGTCGACACCGCGAACGTCGCGATGGTCTCGCTCGAGCTCGCGCCGGACGCCTTCGAGGTCTTCGAGGCCTCGGAGCGCGCCCTCGGGATCGACGTGACCAAGCTCAAGAACATCGTCGGGACCGTGAACCGCGGCGAGAAGCTGATGCTCTCGGTCCCCGAGGGAGGCCAGCGCCTCAACCTGGCGTTCCAGAGCTACCAGTACTCGCTGACCCTGCTCGACCCGAACACCATCCGGAAGGACCCGAACGCGCCGGCCCTGGAGCTGCCGGGGCGGGTGGTCCTGGAGGGAGCACGGCTCACGAACGCGATCAAGGCCGCGAGCGTGGTCTCCGACAAGATCGCGCTCGGGATCGATCCGGAGGCCCGGGCCTTCTTCATGGAGGCGGAGGGGGATACCGACAACATCCGGTTCGCGCTCGGCTCGGACGAGGTGGAGTCGCTCTCGGACGTGCGGGCGCGGTCGCTCTTCAGCCTCGACTACCTCAAGGACATGGCGAAGGCCATGAGCCGTGCGAGCACGGTCGAGATCGGGATCGGGATCGACCACCCGGTCCGGTTCACCTTCGAGATCGCGAACGGCAAGGGGCGCGTCGTCTACCTGCTCGCCCCGCGGATAGAGGCCGACTGATCCCCGGAGGCCGCATGCGGCCGGTGTTCGACGCAAAGGACCTGGCCCGGTACCCTTTTTTGCAGGAGGCCCAGGCGAAGATCGCCGGGTCGCAGCTCGAGAACCTGGAGACCTTCCTGGAGGGCGAGGTCGGGCGGCGGATCATCGAGCGGGCGACCGACCGGCTCGAGTCCGCCATCAGTCTCCCGCCGCAGGCCCTCAATGACCACTTCCGCGAGTTCCACGCCCGGATCCCGAACGCCCTGGAGTCGCTCTACGCATACGGGATGGCCCGGGTCATCGCCTCCTGCACCGGCGACCGGACGGTGATCGAGCGGCTGATCGGCTACGAGGCCTGGCGGTCCGCGTTCTACCTCTCGAGCGAGGCGGACGAGGAGAAGCGGACGGAGGTGGCCCGGCAGCTCGGGCTGGAGGTCTCAGGAGAGGCGGTCCCGGTGGTCCGGTACGTCGAGATGGTCGCGGGCCTGCGCGAGCCGCTCTGGCGGCTCGTGAACCGCGAGGTGAAGGGCGGTTTTGTCCGGGTCCACGCCTCGGAGCTCGACGTCCTGCTCCGCGAGCGGATCCGGGTCGTGATCCGGGGGCGGGGGCTCCCGGGGGTCCCCCCCGAGGTCTGCGCCCTCCTCGCCCCGGCGGTCGGGCACGTCTCCGGCGTTCTCCAGTCGCAGATGCTCCGCGACCTCGGCCCGATCGACGAGTCCCGCTACCCGCCCTGCATGGCGGCCCTGGTCGCGGCCCTCGCGGGCGGCGCGAACCTGACCCACATGGGCCGGTTCGCCCTGACCGCGTTCCTGCACACGATCGGGCTCTCGACCACCCAGATCGTGGAGGTCTACCAGCGCTCCCCTGACTTCGACATCGAGAAGACGCTCTACCAGGTCGAGCACATCTCGGGGTCGTCGGGGACCGAGTACACCCCCCCGTCCTGCGCGACCATGGAGACGAACGGGCTCTGCGTGAACCGCGCCGCGCTCTGCGAGCGGGTCGGCAGCCCGCTCGGCTACTACCGGAAGAAGAAGGGCGGCCCGCAGCAGGCGGGGACAGCCGGCCGGGACCCGCCTAGCGGATCTTCTGGTTGATCACGTACCCCGCGCCGCTCATCAGGAGGATGAAGGCCATGATGGCGAGCAGGTACGCCGGGCCGTCCGGCAGGACGTACGGCAGGCCGACGATCAGCACGATCAGGAAGAGAAGGGCGATAACCCCGATCATCAGGTCCAGAAGACGCGGATCCATCCTGCTGTACAATCACGCTCAGCCATTAAGGAAGTATCGAACCGGGGCCGGGCACGCAAACACCCTTCTAGGATGAGGTGGAATCACATCGCCATGGAGATCAGTGAGAGCCTGCGCAGGCTCCTCGAGCAGGGAGAGGACTGGGAGCGGAAGAACACCACCGTCCCCGGGGTCTTCCTGGTGAAGCTCCCCCGCACCCGGAACCGTCCCGCCTCGCTGGCGATCGAGCTGAACCCGATCGGCGAGAACGGGCTCCCGCTCAAGCGCAAGGGGGTCATGATCATGAGCGGCCAGGAACTCCTGGCCTTCCGCCGGCTCTTCGAGAACCCGAAGGTCTCGGCGGTGATGGACTCGATCGACGACCTCTTCCCCGAGCGGCGGGGGTCGGGGAGGACGGCCAACGACGTCGTCGAGATCTAGGGGGGCGCCGTTCGCGGTCGAGAGCCTCGACCTCACATTTCTCCCCGGTCCGCCCGGGCCGGGGGCGCGGTTCGTCTACCTGCAGGGCGACCTGGTTCTCGCGGACCCGGGGGCCGGGCGGGTGCTCACCGGGTCGCCGCCCCCGGACGGGGCGCGGACGATCCCGCTCGGCACGCTCGGCGGCGCCGCGGTCCACGCCGTCCCCCTCGCGCCGGGCGCGGGGGGCCCGGCGGGCTTCGCGCCCCTCGGGCTCCGCTCGCTCTTCGGGCTGGTCGGGGACGAGGACCTCGGGTGCGCCGGCCGGGCGGTCCAGCTCGACGCGTTCCACCGTGACCACCGTTTCTGCGGGGCGTGCGGGACCGCCACGGCGCCGAGCCCGGGCGAGCACGCCCGGGTCTGCCCGGGGTGCGGCGTCACGGTCTACCCGCGGGTCTCGCCGGCGGTGATCGTGCTGATCGAACGGGACGGCGCCTGCCTGCTCGCCCGGTCGCCGCGGTTTCCGCCCGGGGTCTTCTCGGCGGTCGCCGGCTTCGTCGAGCCCGGCGAGACGGTCGAGCACGCGGTGGGCCGGGAGGTGATGGAGGAGGTCGGGGTCGCGGTGACCGGGCTGCGGTACGCCGGCTCGCAGCCATGGCCGTTCCCGCACTCGCTGATGATCGCTTTTTTCGCCACCTGGGCCGGGGGCGAGGTCCAGGTCGACGGCCACGAGGTCGAGGACGCGGACTGGTTCCGGGCCGACGCGCTGCCGCCGCTCCCGCCCCCCGGGTCCATCGCCCGCAGGCTGATCGGTGAGTACGCCGACCGGCACGGGAGGGATGCCGGGCCCGCGCGACCCCGGGGGGCACGGGCGGGAAGCGGAGGAGGGAACGACGGCACGGGCGGGGACGGGCAGAGAGCGGGGAGCGACGGAGAGCGGGGCGCGGGAGCGGGAGAAAAGGTCTGAGAGGAGAGGAGGGGGCCGCTACTCGAGCGGCTCCCACCGGTCGCGCAGCTGCTTCTCGACCGTGGGCAGGGTGGTGTACTCCATCTCGGAGAGCGAGAGCCTGTGCGGTTCGAACGGGCCGTGCGCCCTGAGCATCTCGGCGAGCTCGAGGGACCGGCTCCGTACGCGGTCGAACCCCGGGTCGTCGAACATGTCCGCCGGCCCGATCAGCTTCCCGTTGCAGACCTGGAATCCCAGGCAGATCACCCGCGGTGGCCCGTCGAAGAACGTGCAGTTCGCGTCGCAGACGCCGACCGGGAGGAACGGCCCGTGGTGCGACCCCCGCATCCAGCCGGCAACAATGAACGGCGTCGTGAACGGGTCCAGGATCTCGCCGACGGCGGGGAACCCGGACTGCGACCGGATGATCATCACCGGGTCGTCCTTGCCGACGTACCGCCCGGCGAGCAGGTTGAGCCGCTGCGTCGAGGTCGATGCCGCGATCACGCCCTTCTTCGAGAAGACGTGCTTGACCACGAACCGTGACGGGGCCCCGATATACGCGAGCAGGTTGTACGACTCCTCGGGGGTGTTGAAGAAGACCTTGCGGTGCTCGAAGAGGTCGTGCACCTCGAAGACGAAGCCTTCGTGCATCGAGGGGTCGATCACGAGCCCCGGGGTGTTGAACGGGTCGGCGAAGATCCTGTAGAGATAGAAGTTCCAGGCGCCGGGCTCGGTCTTGTCGGCCATGAAGAAGAGCACCGGGTCCGAGGCCCGCTCCTCGAACTCCATCTCGGCCACGCCCGGTCCCATGCCCTTGACGTTGCCGCAGAACGCGTCCGAGAGGAGGTCCTGCCCGGCGCCGTAGAGCTTCATCTCTTTCGCGATCTCGGCGCACCTGCAGAAGATGTCGTACGCGAGGCGGTGGATCTCCTCGCTGTCCACTCCCTGCTCGTGGGTCATCAGGAGCTCGAGGTCATCGCCGCAGTGCGTGACGAACGAGTCGATGAGCAGGTCCCCCTCCCGCTCCCGGAGGCGCTTCGCCGCCTCCTCGAGGAGGCGGGGATGGGTCCGGGAGTGCCCGGGAAACGAGCCGACATCGGCCTTGATAATGGAAATTGTGGTTTTCACGCCCCTCACCGAGGAGTAGTATCCGCCCCCTCCGTATAACTTTTTCCATATCTTCTTCATCTCCGGCGCGCCCGCTCCCCCCCGGAGGCGGGGGTCGGGGCCCGCCGGCGTCCCGGGCGCCTCTCCGTCAGGTCACCGGGCAGACGTCGGTGAGGCGGCAGATGATCGAGCGGGAGCCGATGTAGATCGGGACCTTCTGGTGGACCCGCTCGGGCTGCACCTCGAGGAGGAGGTGCTCGCCGTCGGTGCAGACGCCGCCGGCGTCCCGGGCGATGAAGCCCATGGGGTTCGCCTCGAAGAGGAGGCGGAGTTTCCCCTCCTTGCCCGGGAGGCACGGGTAGCAGTAGACGCCGCCGTAGGTGAGAACCTGGTGAAAATCGGCGACAAACGCACCCGAGTACCGGAGCTTCCCGCCGTCCCGCTCGATCCCCTCGATGAACCGGCAGTGCGCGCTGCTCCAGCTCGGCCAGCCGCCACCCGAGCCGTAGAGCTTCCCCTCGGGCATCCGGACGTTCTCGCGCAGGAGGTGGAAAGCGCCCCCTTCCGCCTGCGCGAAGACCTGGACCCCCTCGCCGACGCTGAGGGTGAGGGTGGTCATCGGGCCGTAGAGGAGGTAGAACGCGGCCTTCAGCCGGTCGCCCGGCTGGAGGACCGGCCCGTCGAAGATCCCGACGATCGTCCCGACCGCCAGGTTCACCTTCACGAGCGACGAGCCGTCGAGCGGGTCCATCACGACCCCCATGTTCGTCCGGGCACCCGGGAACCGGCAGATCTCCGCCTGCTCCTCGGACGCGAACTCCTTCACGAGCCCCGAGGCCTCCAGGACCCGGGTCATGTGCCGGTCCGCCCAGACGTCCATCGCGGCCTGCTCCTCGCCCGAGACGTTCTCGGTCCCGACGTAGGCCTGGTTCGAGATGAACGCGGAGCGGATCGGCGTCGCCTGGTCGGCGATCAGCTCGATCAGGTCCTTGAGGTCGTGCGAGGCCCCCGTGCCGTCGAGGTACTCGCGGAGCGTGACCATGCTCTGCCCTCCTACGCGGCGGGGGCGTCGAGGAGGGCCGCGGCCTCTTCCACGGATTTTTCCTCGACCGTGATCGCGTAGATGGCGTTGCACATGGCCACCGCGGCCGAGAGCGACTTCTGGTGGATGTTCCGGCCGGTCGCGTTCCCGGCCGCGCCGCCGGTGTGGATCTGGTCGTAGAGCCCGGCCAGGAACTTCTTCTCGTCCGTGGACGAGCCGCCGGCGCAGACCACCCGGGTGCGCCCGGCGGCCCTTGTCGTCTCGCGCAGGAGCACCGCGGAGTCGGTCCCCTCTCTCTTGGGTGCGTTCACCTTGACGAAGTCCGCCCCGAGGGCCGCGGCCACCCCGGCGGCCCCGGCGATCAGGTGCGGGTCCTTCTCGTCCTTGACGGCCGCGCCCCGGGGATAGATCCAGAGGACGACCAGCAGCCCGGCGCGGTGGGCCTCCACGATCGCCTGGGCCGCCTCGCGGAGCATCTGCGCCTCGAAGGTCGAGCCCAGGTAGACGGTGTACCCGACGGCCGCGATCCGGAGGCCCGTGCATTCGCGGAACTTCACGACCTGCTTGACCGACCAGAGGGCCCCGGAGAGGGGGTCCTGCTGGGCCGTCTTGACCAGGTGCGTCTTGGAGTTGAGCTTGACCAGGTACGGGACGTTCGGGTAGTCCATGCCGTACCGGGCGATGAGGCCGAGCTGGGTCGCGAAGACCCCGATCCGGGCCTGGTCCGCGATCCTGAACAGGTGCTCGGGGTCCGCGTCGTCGTCGTGGATCCCCTCGCCGTAGAAGTCGTCGTTGAGGTGCTCGAACTTCTGGTCGCCGGCGAAGAGCATCAGCCGCCCGCTGTCGCGGGTGACCAGCCGGTAGTTCGCGATGTAGGTCTCCCGCGCCTTGTCGGGGACGTCCCCGGGGACCAGGACCGGATCACTGACTGCCATGAATTACCTGTGGCCCCGGGAGGAAAAAAGGGTTCCCCGTCGCGGTGAGGTCAGCCCGGGGGGACCGGGTCCGGGTTCGACGCGTCGATCTCGATCTCGATCTCGAGCACCCCGTGCTTGAGCCGGGTGCGGACCGAGCCGGGGTCGCACGGGGGGAGCGGGGCCGCCGTGTGGTACCGGCGCCCCCCCTCCTGGGCGAAGACCTGGAGGGTCCGCCCGGTCATCCCCACCCGGATGTTCTCGGGCGCGACGCCCGGGAGCTCGGTGACCACCACGACCTTGTCATCGATCCTGGTGACCTCGGGCACCTGCTCGATCACCTCCTCCGCCTGGCCGGGGCCGTAGAGCACCTTGATGATGACCGCCATCGGCACCCGTCCCTCCGCGTCCGCCAGCCTGCGGCGCAGGAGGCGCCCGATCAGCTCGCGGACCAGGGCCTCGATCTCGTGCTCCTCGTGGTCGTGCTCGTGGGTGCTCATCCCGGGTTCCCGTTCTACTTCGGCTTCTCCAGACGCTCCTTCAGGGCGGCGGTCTTCTCGCGGATGGCGACGAAGTCCTTCTTCCGGGCGAAGACCGCCCGGCGCAGATCGTCCGCGGCTCCACCGAGGTCGTCCGCGGCGCCAGCCCCCTGGGCGACGAGCTCGGCCCGGCGGACCACCGCCATCGCCTCCTCGAGGACCGACCGCTGCTCGCCGCCGAACATCATCTCCCATGCCTGTCGCTCCGATGCCTCGATGGCGTCGCGGTCGAGCGAGGCCTTGATCCGGTCGAGCCCGGTCTCGAAGTGGGCCTTCGTCAGCCGTATGTTCGCGGCGGCGTCGGTCCGCTCCTGTTCTGTCCTATCGCCCATCAGGGAGATAAATTCACGCATCGCGGCGAGCTTCGCCTCCCTGACCAGCGCCTCGATGTCCGCCCCGACGAACCCCTCGGTCCGCGCGACCAGGTCGTCGAGCTCGATGTCGCCCGCGAGCAGGTCGCCGGCCTGGCCCAGGTAGACCTCGAAGATCTTCTTCCGGCCGTCCTCGTCGGGGGGCGGCACGTAGACATGGCGGTCGAGCCGCCCGGGCCGGAGCAGCGCCGTGTCGATCATGTCCGGCCGGTTGGTGGCGGCCAGCACGACCACGTTCTTGAGCTCCTCGAGCCCGTCGAGCTCGGTGAGTATCTGGCTGACCACCGACTCGGTGACGTGCGAGGAGCCCACGTACGAGCCCCTGACCGGCACCAGGGCGTCCACCTCGTCGAAGAAGACGATCGACGGGGCGGCCTGGCGCGCGCGCCGGAAGATGTCGCGGACCCCCTTCTCGGACTCGCCGACCCACTTCGAGAGGAGCTCGGGCCCCTTGATCGAGATGAAGTTCGAGTCGGACTCGTTCGCGACGGCCTTGGCGAGCAGGGTCTTGCCAGTGCCGGGCGGGCCGAAGAGGAGGACCCCCTTCGGGGCCTCGGTCCGGAGCTTCTCGAAGACGTCGGCGTACTTGAGCGGCCACTCGACCGTCTCCCGGAGCTCGGCCTTGACGTCCTCGAGCCCGCCGACGTCGGCCCACGTCACGTCGGGGACCTCGACGAGCACCTCGCGCATCCCCGAGGGGTCGACGTACTTGCGGGCCTCGGTGAAGTCGGCGTCCGTCACCTCCAGGTCGTCGAGCAGCTCGGCCGGGATCTCCTCGTCGGCCTTGATGGAGGGGAGCACCCGTCGGAGGGCGTGCATCGCGGCCTCCTTGACCAGGAGCGCGATATCCGCCCCGACGAACCCGTGCGTGGTCTCGGCGTAGTCGTGGACCCGGTTGTTCTCGACGATCTCCTTCGAGAGCGGGACGCCGCGGGTGTGGATCTTGAAGATCTCCTCGCGCCCCTTGGTGTCGGGGATCCCGATCTCGATCTCACGGTCGAACCGCCCGCCGCGACGGAGGGCGGGGTCGATCGCGTCGGGGATGTTGGTCGCCCCGATCACCACGACCTGCCCGCGCCCCTTGAGCCCGTCCATCAGGGCCAGGAGCTGGGCGACGACGCGCCGCTCGACCTCGCCCTTGGTGTCCTCGCGCCGGGGAGCGATCGCGTCGAGCTCGTCGATGAAGATGATCGCGGGCGCGTTCTCGGTGGCCTCCTCGAAGACCTGCCGGAGGTTGCCCTCGGACTCGCCGTAGTACTTCGACATGATCTCGGGGCCCGAGATGGTGAGGAAGTGGGCATCGACCTCGTTCGCGACGGCCTTGGCGATCAGCGTCTTGCCGGTGCCGGGCGGGCCGTACAGGAGCACGCCCTTCGGCGGGGTGATCCCGAGCCGCTCGAAGATCTCGGGGTGGCGGAGCGGGAGCTCGATCATCTCGCGCACCTGCTCGAGCTCGCGCCCGAGCCCGCCGATGTCCTCGTAGTGGACGTCGGTCCGCTCGCCCCTCTCCTTCTCTTCCTTCGGCTCGTACGGCGTCTCCTTGAGCTCGATCACGGTCTCGTCGGCGACGATGGCGATGCCCTTCGGGGCCACCTTCGCGATGACGAAGGTGAGCGGGTTGCCGATCACGTCGACGCGCAGGGTCTGCCCCTCGGTGACCGAGCGGCCCCGGAGCAGGCGCTTGAGGTACTGCTCGCCGCCGACCAGCCGGATCGGCTGGGTCGGCTGGATCACGACCCGCTTCGCGACGGCGGCCTGCACCTTGTGTATCCTGACCTGCTCGTCGACGCCGGTGCCGGCGTTGCCGCGGGTGTTGCCGTCGATCCGGAGGATCGCGCGGCCCGAGTCCTCGGCGAAGCCCGGCCAGACGATCGCGTTCGCCTTCCGCTTCCCGACGATCTCGATGACGTCCCCCGAGACGAGCCCGAGCGACCGCATCACGTCGATGCTCACCCGTGCGATGCCGCGTCCCGCGTCCTCGCGGGCCGCCTCCTTTACCGTGACATTCAGGTAACCGTTCTCTTTTGTCATGTGAACCTCCTTCGAATTCCGTGAGATTTACCTAAAGTTAGTGATACAAAGTATATAAATATTTCCTAAACCCTTTTCAATGGCCAGGCTGCCCTCGCCGGTGCCCGGCGCGGATTCGTGTCTCCCCGGAGCATAATAACCTGTCGGTCACGGGGCGCGCGGCCGGGCGTCCCGCCCGCCGGCCCCCGTACCCCCGGAGGGGAGGGCCGCCGGGCCGCCCATGGGAGGAAAAATGGCCGCGACTGCCCCCCGGGGAGCGCCGTCGGCCGGTAACAATGAGATAATATATGCAGGCACCCGAGAGAAAGGTACTCAGGAGATCCATGCGATGATTGATATACCAGGGGCCGTGGAGGCGGGCAGCACCGCCCTGGAGGCGGCGATGGCGGCGCTCGCCGGCCCGCTCGCCTACGAGGAGACGGCCTATCACCTTCCCATCTCGTTCGCGGTCACCGGCGAAGCGGTGTCCGACGCGGACTCGGCGCGGGCGGCCTGGTCCGCCTCGGCCAGAAACCCGCTCGTGGCCTGGGAGTGCGTCGTGGCCGGCCGCACGGCTGCAACCGGCCCCGCGGGGGGAGCGTTCACCGGGTTCATCCCCGACGCCGAGATCCGGAAGCTCGGGTACTCGCTCGTCGACGGCTCGATCCTGGGGCTCTGCCTGATCGTCGGTACGCCCCGGCACCGCGAGACCGCCCCCGCCCTCTGCCGGGAGCTGCAGGAGAAGTACATGCTGACCTTCCTCGCTGGCCCGGTCGTCCCGATGCTCCAGGAGGCGAACGTCCGGGTCGGGCTCGAGTACCGGCTCGTCCCCCTCGGCCCGGCGCCGTCGCACGGCGTCCACTTCGCCGACATCCTGGCGCGGGTCGCGATGATGTTCGGCGGGGTCGCGCCCGGGGACGCGGCGCGTCTCCTCGCGTACGCGGCCGAGCGGGCGAAGGCGATGGTGATCGTCTTCCCCGATCTGACAGACGAGGAGGTGGCCTGCGTCGACGCGCTCCGGATGCTCGGGGTGCCGGTCCTCCACACCGGCGGCTACTCCGGCGGCGAGTGGGTCGCGACCGGGGGACAGGACGCGGTCCGGACCGGGATGGACCTGCTCGGGATCCGGGTCACGGTGACCGCGATCCCGATCCCGATGGGCTGCTCACCCGCGTTCGAGGGCAAGTCGATCCGCAAGGAGGAGATGTACGTGGAGTTCGGCGGCAACCGGTCACCGGCCTTCGAGCTTCTCAGGATGAGGGACCCGGGCGAGGTCGAGGACGGCAGGGTGAACGTGATTGGCCCCGAGGTCGAGGACCTCCGCGAGGGCTCGGCCGTACCGCTCGCGATCCTGGTCGACGTGGCCGGGAAGAACTTCCGGAAAGACTACGAGCCCGTGCTCGAGCGCCGGATCCACAACTTCGTCAACTACGGCGAGGGCTCCTGGCACACGGCCCAGCGCGACCTGATCTGGGTCCGGCTCTCGAAAGAGGCGGTCAGGAACGGGATCCGGATCGAGCACCTGGGCAAGCTCCTCGCCGCCAAGTTCCGGATGGACTTCCCCGACCTGCTCGACGCCGTCCAGGTGACGCTCGTCACGGACGGTGCCGAGGTCGAGCGGCTGAAACAAGAGGCCGAGGCCGTCTACGAGGAGCGGGACGCCCGGGTCCGCGGGATGCGCGACGACGACGTGGACGTCTTCTACTCGTGCACGCTCTGCCAGACCTTCGCGCCCGACCACGTCTGCGTGATCACGCCCGAGCGCCCCGCGCTCTGCGGGGCCATCTCCTGGCTCGACGGGAGGATCGCACACGAGATCTCGCCCGCCGGCGCGAACCAGCCGGTCCTGAAGGAGGGGCTGCTCGACCGGGACGGGGGCGAGTTCGAGGGGGTGAACCGCTTCGTCAGGAAGGCCTCGCACGGCGCGGTCGAGCGGGTCCGGCTCTACTCGGTGGTGGAGTACCCGATGACCTGCTGCGGCTGCTTCGAGGCGATCGCGCTGGTGCTGCCCGAGGTGAACGGGATCATGGTCGTGAACCGGGAGTACAAGGGCGAGACCCCGTCCGGCATGACCTTCTCGACCCTGGCCGGCACGATCGGCGGCGGGGCGCAGACCCCGGGCTTCGCCGGGATCTCGAAGGGCTATCTCCTCTCGGACCGGTTCCTCCAGGCCGAGGGCGGGATCGAGCGGCTGGTCTGGATCCCGGCGGCCCTCAAAGAGGAGCTCGGCCCCCGGCTCAGGGCGAAGCTCGAGGAGAAGGGCCTCGCCGACCTCTTCGCGAAGATCGCGACCGAGGAGGAGGCGACCACCATCGAGGAGCTGATGGTGTACCTCGAGCAGGTCAACCACCCGGCGCTCGGGATGAAGGAGCTCTTCTAGGGGTGCCTCATGGGATACGACGCACACACGGACTGGAGCGGGACGATCGACCGGGTCCAGCTCGGCGCCACCAGGTCCGAGGGGGGGACCCGCTCGGTCTCCTACAGGCTCGGCGGGAACACGGGCCTCCCGTTCGTCGAGCCTCACGAGGGCCTCGTTTGCCCCCTGGTGGCCTACGAGATCTGCGACGACCCGGTCTACTGGCCGGCGCTCGTGCTCGACCGGCTCGGCGACACGGTGGAGGACCTCGCGCTCTGGACGCGGACCGCCGAGACCGAGCTCGGGGCCGACCTGGTCCGGCTCTACCTGACCTCGACGAAGCGGCGCGGGTTCGACGACTTCGCGGCGATCGGGACGGTGGTCGAGACGGTGCTGGCCTCGACTCCCCTCCCCCTGGTGGTGGAGGGGCCGAACGAACCCGCGATCGAGTCCGAGGCCTTCCGGCGGATCGGGGAGGCCGGCGAGGGCGAGCGGCTCCTGCTCGGGACGGCCGAGGCCACCCGCTACCGCTCGGTGGCGGCGGCCGCGCTCGCGTACCACCACGGCGTCATCGCCCAGTCCCCGATCGACGTGAACCTGGCCAAGCAGCTCAACATCCTCCTCCGCGAGATCGGCGTGCCCCACGACCAGATCGTGATCGACCCGTACACCGGGGCGCTCGGCTACGGGTTCGAGTACTCCTACTCCGCGATGGAGCGGATCCGCTACGCCGCCCTGAAGGGGGACGCGGACCTCGCGATGCCGATGATCTCGTCCGCGATCGACTCGCTCGCGATAAAAGAGGTCCGCGACGCCCCGCCCGGCGAGGAGCACCGGACCGCCGTCGCCTGGGAGGTGACCACCGGCCTCTCGGCAGCCGTCGCCGGCGCGGCGGTGGTCTGCGTCCGCCACCCCGACTCGGTGGCGCCGCTGAAGGCCGCGATCGCGGCCACCTGGGGGGGGTCCTGATGGCCCTCAAGGCCCTCGACATCTACAAGCTCCTGCCCAAGAAGAACTGCAAGGAGTGCGGGGTGCCGACCTGCCTGACGTTCGCGATGAAGCTCGCCTCGGGCAAGGCCGACATCGAGCTCTGCCCGTACCTCGACGACGAGGCGAAAGCCGTGCTCGGCGCCTCGACCCGCCCCCCCATCCGGCTCGTGAAGGTCGGGGTCGGGGAGCGCTCGTTCAGGGTCGGCGACGAGTTCGTCTTCTACCGGCACGAGAAGACGTTCTACCACCAGCCGGGGCTCGTCTTCCGGGTCTCGGACACCTGGGACGAGCCGACCATCACCGGCGTGGTCCACGAGGTCCGCGACTACAAGCTGACCCGCGTCGGCCAGGACCTGGTCCTGAACGGGATCGCGATCGCGAACGACTCGGGCGACCCGGGAACGTTCGCCCGGGCGGTCGAGACCGTCGAGGCGAACGCCAACCTCCCCGAGGTCCTGATCGCCGCGGAACCGGCGGCGCTCGAGGCGGCCCTCGTCCACTGCGGCTCGTTCCACCCGCTCCTGGACGGGGCGACGGCGGAGAACGCGGAGGCCGTCTGCGCGCTCGCGAAGAAGCACGGGGCCCCGCTCGTGGTCCGCGCGCCGGACTTCGAGCCTCTCGTCGCGCTCGTCCAGCGCTGCACCGCGCTCGGCGTCCAGGACATCCTCCTCGACCTGGACGCCCCGACCCCGGCCGAGTTCGTCAAGCGCTCCTCGGCCGTCCGGCAGCTCGCGATCGCCCGGGCCGTGCCCGAGCTCGGCTACCCGGTCTACTACGACTGCTCCCGGGCTGGCGAGCTGGCGGGGGCCGCGCTCGCGCTCGGTATCCTGAAGTTCGGCTCGGTCCTGGTGACCGGCCCGCTCCCGCGCCCCGGGACGGTCGCCGCGCTCACCCTCCGGCAGAACATCTACACCGACCCCCAGAAGCCGATCCAGATGACCCCCGGGCTGTACCGGGTCGGGAACCCCGGCCCGGAGGCCCCGGTGCTGCTGACCGTGAACTTCTCGCTCACCTTCTTCACGCTCCAGGGCTACCTCGAGGCGACCCGGGTCCCGTGCTTCATGCTGATCGTGGACACGGAGGGGCAGTCCGTCCTCACCGCGGTGGCGGCCGGCAAGCTCTCGGAGACGGTGGTCGCCGAGGCGCTCAAGACCTTCGAGGTGGCGGACGCGGTCAAGCACCGGACGGTGATCATCCCCGGGTACGCGGCCCCGCTCTCGGGGGCGATCGAGGACGCGACCGGGTGGAAGGTGATGGTCGGCCCGCGGGACGCGGCCGACATCGGCGGGTTCCTCGAGACAGAATGGAAGGGATAGATGCCGGTCGTCACCTTCCTCCCGAGTTACCGCAAGATCGAGGTCACCGCCGGGACCACCGTCCTGGACGCGGCCCGGCGGGCCGGGCTCCAGATGAACGTGGTCTGCGGCGGCATCGGCAAGTGCGGCAAGTGCATCGTGTACGTGAAGTCCGGCCGGGTCGAGTTCGACCGGCAGAAGTACGGCCGGTTCTTCACGCCGGGCGAGCTCGGGCGCGGGGCCTGCCTGGCCTGCGTGACCGGCGTGGTCTCGGACATCGACGTGACCGTCCCCGAGGGCTCGCTGATCCAGGAGCAGAAGATCCTGATCGAGGGGCTCGACATCACCACCGCGTTCCGCCCCTCGGTCCTGAAGTACCACGTCACCCTCTCGCCCCCGACCCTCGAGGACCCGTCCCCCGACCTGAACCGGCTCCTGGACGCGATCCACCGGGCCCAAGGCCCCCCGCCCGAGAAGATCTTCGCGCCGCTCGGCGTGCTCAGGCGGATCCCGGAGATCCTCCGGTCGGCCGAGTGGGACGTGACCGCGACGGTCGGGCTCCAGCCCCCGGGCAAGTACTGGCTGCTGAACGTCGAGGCCGGCGACACCTCGGGCCGGCTCTTCGGGGCCTCGATCGACCTGGGCACGACCACGGTGGTGGCCTATGTCTGGGACCTCATCTCCGGGAAGGTGGCGGGGATCGCCTCGAACTACAACCGCCAGATCTCCTGCGGCGAGGATATCCTCTCCCGCGTCAACTTCGGCCGGAGGTCGGGTCTCACCAAGCTCCAGGCGCTCGCGGCCGAGTCGATCAACACCGCGATCACGAACGCGGCGAACCACGCCAGGATAGACCGCGACGACATCTACGAGGTGATGGTGGCCGGCAACACGGTGATGACCCACATGCTGCTCGGGATCGACCCCGCCTACATCATCTCCGAGCCGTACGTCCCGGTGGTCCGCCGGTCGATCAACACGGCGGCCTCGAACCTGGACCTCTCGGTCGCCCCGACGGCCGGCGTCTTCGCGTTCCCGGCCGTCTCGGACTTTATCGGGGGCGACATCGTGGCGGACGTGCTCGCCTGCGGGATGGGGGCGAGCGACGAGGTCTCCCTGATGATCGACATCGGCACGAACTTCGAGGTGGTGCTCGGCAACAACGAGTGGATGTTCTCGTGCGCGGGGGCCGCGGGCCCGGCGCTCGAGGGCGGCGAGGTGCTCTTCGGGATGCGGGCGAACCCCGGCGCGATCGAGCAGGTCACGGTCGACCCCGTGACGCTCCGGCCGGGCTGGAGGACCATCAACGGGATCAAGCCGAAGGGGATCTGCGGCTCGGGGCTGATCGACCTCCTCGCCGAGCTCCTCACCAGCTGCGTGATCGACCGGACCGGGATGATCGACACCACGATCGACCATCCACGCATCCGGCAGGGCGATCACGCGGCGGAGTACGTGGTCGCGTTCGCGAACGAGGCCGGGATCGAGAAGGACCTGGTCGTGACCGAGAACGACGTCAAGTCCCTGATCATGTCCAAGGCCTCGGTGCTGGCGGCCTGCCAGGTACTGATGAACGTGGCCGGGATCACGCACTCGGAGATCGGGACGGTCTTCTTCTCGGGCGGGTTCGGGAACTATATCAACAAGCAGAACGCGATCACGATCGGCCTGATCCCCGAGGTCCCGCTCGACCGGATCAAGAACATCGGGAACGGGGCGATCAACGGCGCGAACATCGCCCTGATCAACCGCGACGAGCGGCGGACGCTCGACGTGATCGCGGACAACATCGCCTACGTGGAGCTGAACGCCGAGCCCTCGTTCATGGAGGAGTACACCTCGGCCTCGTTCCTGCCGCATACCGACCTCGGGCGGTTCCCCGGGGTCTCCGCGATGCTCAGCCAGTGCCGGATCCGGGCGCACGCGAACGGCATCCGGAAGACGGAGGCCTGACGATGGCACGGTTCATCGCGCCGACCGCCGGCCGGGCCACCGGTGTCGGCGGGCTCCCGCACGCCGACCCGGCCCGGGCGGTGGACGGGGTGCTGGCGGCCTTCCCCGAGGTGCCGTACGGCCCGGGCCTCCCGAACCTGGGGCCGTGCGAGCAGATCGTCTGGAACGACGCCGCCGTCCTTCCCGGCCTGGAGGTGGTCGAGGGCCGGCTCGTGGTCGACCTGGAGGCCGACCACGCGGAGGCGATGGAGGAGGTCTACGTGGCCTTCGTCGAGAACGACGCGTCGGCGTTCGCGCCGACGCCCGGGACCTACTCGGGCCTCCTGGAGCTGGTCTCCCGCGACCTCTCCGGCGCCGTCCTGGTGAAGGGCCAGGTGACCGGCCCGGTCACCGTGGGGATGCAGGTGGTCGACCGGACCCGGCGCCCGGTTCTCTACGACGAGGGCTACGCGGACCTGCTCGGCAAGGCCCTCGCGCTCCGGGCCCGCGCAGTCGAGGGGGCGCTCGCGGCGACGGGCGCCCCGGAGACGCTCGTGGTCCTGAACGAGCCGTACTGGGCGAGCCTGGGGTCGACCGTGGTCCCGGTCCAGGACGAGACCGTCCGGGCCGCGGTCCAGGATATCGCGAGCCAGGTGGAGGGAGGGCTCGGGATCCACTGCTGCTCGAACACGGACTGGGGGTTCGTGATGGACCTGGACCCGGCCGTGCTCTCGATCGACGCCCACCAGACGGCCCGGGAGTTCCTGCTCTACGCCGAGCAGGCGGCGGCGTTCCTGGAGCGCGGCGGGATCGTGGCCTGGGGGATCGTGCCGGCCGACGCCCGGCTCTTCGCGGAAGAGACGGAGGGCACGCTCGCCAGGAGGATGGCCGCCGTCCGCGAGGGACTCGCCGAGTACGTCGACCCGGACCTGCTCGTCCGCCAGTCGCTCGTCACCCCGACCTGCGGGATCAAGTTCGCGACCGAGGAGGAGGCCGACCGGATCCAGAGGATCACGGCGGCGGTGGCCCGTGCCTGGCGGGAGGGGGCCTGATGGCGCCCCCGTTCCGGGTCGCGCTCTCCGGCAAGGGGGGGACCGGCAAGACCACGACGGCCGCGCTGCTGATCGACGCCCTGCGGCGGGCCGGCGAGACGCCGGTCCTGGCGGTCGACGCGGACCCGAACGCGAACCTGCACGAGGCGCTCGGGATGGTCGTGACAGAGACGCTCGGGTCGATGCGCGAGGAGGCGTTCACCCGCTCGATCCCGGCGGGGATGTCGCGCCACGCCTACGTCCGGCTCCGGTTCCGCCAGGTGCTGGTCGAGGGCGAGGGGGTCGACCTGGTCGCGATGGGCCGGCCCGAGGGGACCGGCTGCTACTGCTTCTCGAACGACCTGCTCGCGGAGTGCCTGGCCGGCCTCCAGTCGGTCTACCCGTTCGTGGTGATCGACGCCGAGGCCGGGATGGAGCACATCGCCCGCGGGACGATCGGGGTCCCGGACGTTCTGCTGATCGTCTCGGACCCGGGCGCCCGCGGGATGCGTACGGCGACCCGGATCCGGGATATCGCGCTCTCGCTCGGGCTGCCGAAGGAGCGGATGTTCCTGGTCGTGAACCGGGTGCGGGCCGGGGCGGCCGACGTGGGGGGCGAGCCGGTGCCGCTGATCGTCGAGGTGCCGGCCGACCCGGCGGTCGAGGAGGCCGACCTGGCGGCCCGGCCGATCGTCTCGATCCCGGACGACAGCCCGGCGAGACTCGCGATCGAGGCGCTCGCCGCCCGGATCGTCGAGATGGCCCGGGGCCGCTGAGGCGTCCTGGCCACACTACTTTTATCTGCCTCACGGCGAGATGTACTGGGGTTGGACGCGCCGTTGTGGCTTAGCGGTATAGCGGCTGATTCGTAATCAGCAGGTCGGGGGTTCGATTCCCTCCAACGGCTCTATGGACAATTGTTTAACCATCTAATACAATTAAGCAATTTTATTTAACCATTTCACCTGCGTATGCTGCTGCACGCGGAAGTGCACGTCCATCAATGAATCCTGTCATCTATCCTTCGGCCCCGGTTGTCGATCATCCGAGTTCAGATACATGTTCTGCCGGTCACAGGCGGTGCGGAAGTATCGGGTACACAACCAGCGGCTGGAACGGGATACAGATAACGCATTCATCGCGCTCCCTGTCCGCCGCGGACCATGATCGGCGCCCCTCGGAAAGGATGATGTCGGAGGGGGGTGAACCCTCTTCGATCGAGATCCTCGATCACGGGGAAAGACACGGGTGATGCGCGTGGACACGGTGGACGGACTCCAGGAACAGTTCGGCAGGATCCTCGACCTGCTTGATGATCGTGCGCCGCGGGGGCAGTCGGTCTCCGAGATCGCCCGGACGCTGGAGATGAGCCGGAACTCCGCGGCCAAGTATCTCGACATCCTCGCCGCAATCGGGTCCGTGCGGCTCGAGCGGTTCGGGCGCTCGAAGCTCTATCACTTGTCCTCCCATATCCCGTTCACGGATCTCTTCGATCGCCTGCCGAATGCGATCGTGATCCTGGACGGCGACCTGAAGGTCCTGATGGCGAATGCGAGCTTTCTCTCCACGCTTGGCATCCGCCAGGGTCGAACCCTGGTCGGCACCCCACTCCTCGACCTCGATCTCCCGGTCCTCGCCGAGGCAATGGTTCAGCGGAATATCGAGCGGATCCGCGATGGCAGCCAGCACCTCGAGATCATGGAACTGATCGACGAGAAGACGGACCGTATCTATTCTGTCGAGTTCGCGTCCGTGGTCTCGCCGGTGGCCGGGCCGGGGATCATGGTCAGCCTCCGGGATCTTACGGCGACCCGGAAGGCCGATACGGCACTCAGGAACGCGGAGCGGAAGGTCGCGACCCTCTTCGAGACGGTCCCTTCCGGGATCATTATCTTCGCTGCTGACGGCACCATCCTCAACGCGAACCCCGCGTCGCTCGCGATCCTCGGGCTCACGAGGTTCGAGCAGCTCTCGACCGTGAACGTATTCGCTCTCCCCTGCGTGCCGGCCACGCTCGAGGAGCTGATCGCGCGGGGACGCACGGCCGAGATCGAGCTGGCCTTCGCCTTCGACCGTCTGCGCGAGGAACGGGTGCTGACATCGAGGTCGGGGGTAGCCTACTTCAACGTCGTCTTCACGCCGATCCCCCGGGAGGGGGACGACCGACCGGACGAGTTCGCGATTCTCTTCAAGGACATCACCCGCGATCGGCAGGAACGAAAAGACCTGACATTCCGGGAGACGCGGTACCATGGTTTCTTCGAGGACATCTGCAACGGCGTCATCATCCTCGAGCGGACCGGTCCTGAAATGTTCATTTTCAAGGACCTGAACCGGGCGGCCGAAGGGTTCCTGAGGGTCAGAAAGGAGGACCTCGTTGGCAGGCCTGTTCTCGACGTCTTCCCCGATCTCGACAATCCCGCAAGCCAGATGATCGTCCAGCGGGTCCTCGAGACGGGAACGTCGGCGTTCCTCCCTCCGATCCGCTACCGAAAGGACCAGGATCTCTGGGTCTGGCATTATATCTTCACTCTCCCCTCGGGCGAGCTCGCCTCGTTCATGATTGAGATCTCGGGGGAGATGCGAACCGGCGCACACCCGTTCGCGACAGCGGATCATCCTCACCCGCCCGGGCTCCTTCCCGCCTCGAGCCCCGACCCTATCGCCTGAACGGCTGTACAAATACATTCGCGGGGAGCCGACCGGGTGCCGTCGTCTATTTAAGTTCGCCCAATCGTTGCTCAGCAATAAACCGTGCCTTTATGGGTGATCCGTTTTTCAATTAATCAAGCGCCAGAAGCGAGGAACGGAATGAAGGTAGCAGTGATTGGTGGAACCGGGGGACAGGGGCTCGGCATCGCTGCCCGGTTCGTGCAGGCGGGCCAGGACGTGATCATCGGGTCGCGCACGGTCGATAAGGCCGAAGCGGCCGTGGCGAAGGTCAAGGAACTGCTCCCGGTCGCGGAGAACGTCCGGGCCATGGCGAACCCGGACGCGGCCGAGGAGGCCGATGTCCTGGTCCTGACCGTGCCGCTCGCGGCGCAGAAGGACACGCTCGTCTCGATCAAGGAGGGGGCGGCAGGAAAACCCCTACTCGACGCGACGGGACCGCTCGAGTCGGCCATCGGCGGCTCGGCGACCAAGTGCCTGTACCTGCCCGAGGGGTCGGCCGCGCAGCGCGCGCAGGCCATCCTGCCGGACGCAAAGGTGATCTGCGCGTTCAACAACATCAGCCAGACCTGGTTCATGCAGCTTAACGAGGAGATCGACTGCGACTGCCTGATCTGCGGCGACGATAAGGACGCCAAGGCGCAGGTGACGCCGCTGATCGAGATGATCCCGGGCGTCCGGGTGATCGACTGCGGCGCTCTCGAGCGCGCAAGTATCATCGAGAAGATTACACCGCTGCTGATCGGCCTGAACATCCGGAACAAGTGCCAGTTCGGCGGCATCCGGATCACCGGCCTGGACAAGGGCCGCGTCTGCTAGGACCACTACTCGACCACGACAGTACACGGAGGTATCAACCATGGGAAGACTTGATGGAAAGGTAGCAATCGTGACCGGAGCCAGCTCCGGGATGGGCGAGGCGATCACGAAGCGCTTCGCGAAGGAGGGCGCCACCGTCCTCGCCATCGCGCGCAGGAAGGAGAAACTGCAGGGGGTCATCGACGAGATAACCGCTCAGGGCGGCAAGGCTGTCGCCGTCTCCGGCGATGTCACCAACCAGGCGGACGTCGAGAACGTTGTGAAGACAGCCGTGGAGCAGTACGGCAAGCTCGATATCGTCGTGAACAACGCCGGCCTGATGGATAACATGGCCCCCGTGGAGCGGATCCCGGACGAGATGTTCGACAACGTCATCGACGTCAACCTGAAAGGGCCGTTCCGGATGTTCCGGGCCGCGATCCCGGCCATGCTGAAGAACCCCGACAACCCCAAGTACCCGGCCGGTTTCGGAAAGGGGGCCTTCGTAACCGTGGCGTCGGTGGGCGGGCTGCGCGGGGCGATCTCCGGGCCGGCCTACACGGCGTCGAAGCACGGCGTGGTCGGCCTGGCCAAGAACGTCGCCTTCATGTACGCCAAGAAGGGCATCCGGTCCAACATCATTGCCCCGGGCGGTGTCGCCACCGAGATGGCTGCCGCCATGACGGGCTGGGACCCGGAAGGGGTGGGCATCTGCACCTCGGGCAATGCCGAATGCAATCCGCGGACCGGAGCGCCCGGGGAGATCGCCGAGCTGGCGCTCTTCCTGGCCTCGGACGAGTCGAGCCTGATCAACGGCGCGACGGTGACGGCCGACGCCGGCTGGTGTGCGCAGTAACCGGGCAGGTGCGGGACGGATGAACAGGAAGTAACAGATCCAAGGAGAGTGAAAGAGATGAGAGGATGGCAATTTGAGCGGACGCACAAGCCGCTGGAACTGGTCGAGAAACCCGATCCCGTTGCGACGGAAGATAATGTCGTAATCAAGGTCATGGCCTCCGGGCTCTGTCACTCGGACGTGGGCGCGCTCGAGGACGAGAAGTGGATGGCCCTGATGAGCACCCCGCTCTTCATCGGGCACGAGTACGCCGGCGTCATCACCGAGGTCGGCGAGGATGTCACGAAGTTCAAGGTGGGTGACAGGGTCGGCTGCTGCCCCATGCCCACCGAGAAGCATGGGTTCCTCGGAGGCTACGGACGCGACGGCGGGTACGCCACGATGTCGACGGCGCCGGAGGAGGCGCTCGTGCCGATCCCCGAGGGCGTGACCTGGGCCCAGGCTGCCGCGGCCACGGACGCGGGGATGACGTCCCACCACGCCGTCGTCGTGACGGGGGGCGTGAAAGCGGGCATGAAGGTTGGCATCATCGGCATCGGCGGGCTTGGCTCGATCGGCGCCCGTGTCGCCGTCCTGAAGGGAGCGGAGGTCTACGCTGCCACCCGGAGCCCAGAGGCGCAAAAGGAGGCGCTGAATCTCGGGTGCAAGGCCGTGTACACGAACATTCTCGAGGCGGCCAAGCACGACCTGGACGTCATCGTCGACTTCGCCGGTGCCGGCACGACGACCGCGGACGCCATCGAGGCGATCGGCAACATGGGCCGCGTGGTCCTGGTGGGGATGGCGAAACTCGAGACCACCATCAACACGATGCCCGTGATCATGAAACAGGTCACCCTGGTCGGCAGCCAGGGCGGCACCAAGGAGGACATCGCGGCCGTCTACGAGATGATGGCCTCGGGCGACCTCAAGCCGGAGATCATCGAGATCGGGTTCGAGGAGATCGCCGAGGGCCTGGAGAAGCTGCACCAGGGTGGCGTCAAGGGCCGGATGGTCGCCATGATGGACTGAGAGGGGAGCGCCTCTCTGTTTTTACGACGGGCGGGCGCGTGCCCGCGAATGGCCGCGCAGCACGGTCAGGGTCATGACGCTGGTGACGGGATCCCGCAACGTGGATCCCTCCCCCGCCGTTCTTTTGAGCATATTGCGGTTCTCAACCTTCTTCTTCACCCTGCCGGCGGCGTGAGGGAATCTAACCATGGCCATCCCGATTCCCTCCAACGGCTTGAAGGAGTAAATGTTGGGGTTCCCAAACGAATCGGGGCCCATTTACTAATTATTTCGTATATTCATTCAAACCCTGATAGCAGTTCCTCTTGTTCGGATGGTCGGCGCGCAGAGCGAGGAGGTCCGCATCTCCGTGGTCCGGCTTCGCTTCCCCGAATTCCATGCAGTGGTATCCGGGCAGGTGTATACCAGGATAGGAGAAGACCGCTACCGGTTCGAGAGCGGCGGTTTCACAACCATTCTCGCGACGGACGAACATGGGGTCGTCACCGAGTACGGAGACCTCTGGCGAGAGAGCCGAGCATACCGACGGGGGGTTCATCGTGGGCGGCGGTGCGGTCGTGGTCGCCGGCACGGGATCAGGCGATCTCGACCGGCCGCCCGACAAAACGGCCGTACCGCTCTGCGGCGGCGACGGTGGCGAGCCGCTCGCCCTCGTCGGGGGGGTCGAGGAAGCGGAGCGAGACCCGGACCGCATCCTTCGTGAACGTGCGTCTCCAGGTCCCTCTCACCCGGCCGTCGACAATGATGGGCAGGGCCAGGCCTTTGACCAGGCGCACCCGCCCGAGGTCCCGGCGGTCGATCGCGTGGGTCCGGTCCCGGTACCCGAGGATGAACTCGTCGTACGCCGGCAGGAGGGCGGCGAACGGCGACGCAGGGGCGCGGCCCGGGACCGCGTCCGCCCGCCGGGAGACGGGGCCGCCCGCGGTCCCGCGGTGGAGATCGGGGCCGGCGGCAGCGATGCCCGACCGGGCGTCGGCGGCCGTCAGGCCCGACCACCAGGCGAAGTCCTGCAGCGTGGCGGGGCCGTGGCTCGCGAAGTAGCACAGGGCGAGCTGTCCCAGCGCCGCCGTTCGGGCGACCGGTCCGGACCGGGGGACCCACTCGTCGAGGAGCACGAAGGTCTGCTGTGGGCCTTCCATGGGCCCGAAGCAGATCACCCCGTCGAGCCCGGCCCTGCCGAGGAGGTGGTATCCGCGCTGGCCGTCGGTGGCGATCCCCGCCGCCTCGAGGGACGAGAGCACGGCCCGGCGGGACAGGCGCCGCCCCCCCTCCAGCGTGCGTTCGAGGACCCGTTCGCACGCGGAGAAATCATCTTCGTCCAGGCCGAGCTGGCGGTACCGGGAGGCGCGGCCCGAGATCACGCGGGGAGCGAGGAGGGCGAGCATCCAGCGGACGTCCGCGGCGGCGACAAGGTGCAGGGTGCCCCGGAGCGCCCACGTGAGGACGATCCTCCGCCCGGCGATCGCCCGGTCGACGTCCTCCGCCCTGCTTCCCGGCAGGCGGAGGCCGACCGACCACCGGGCCCCTGCGTGGTCCTGCGCCTGGACGGCGCCCAGCCAGCCGACGACCTGCTCGGCCCCCGTGAACGACGTCGACGCGATCCGCTGGTTCCGGAGGCGGGCGAGCGCGATCTCGTTCGGTGTCATCATGGCGGTGTGCCCCAGGGCAGATGGCTTTCCTTTGCCTTATCAGGATCGGCGGATCGTCCCGTGCGCGGGGGACGGGTCATCCTGTACTTCAACCAGGTGACCTGGATCGCCGGCAACGAACCTGTCTCCGCGTTCGACTACAACGCCAACGGCCGTATCGACTACAACGACGCCGTCTGGCTCTTCAACCAGCTCTCCGTTTTCACCGGCACGAAGCGACCCGTGCCGCCGGGCTCGGCATGCTCTGGGTCGCGTTCGGCAATCCTCTCGTGATCTTCCAGGAGGTCATCCCGAACCTTCTCGCGCTGATCGGCGTCGTGATGCTCGGCCACGCGGTCCTCCTCCGCGCCCGCGGTGTTCACGGCAAGAAAGACGCCGTCAGCGGGCTCACCCTGATCACGGGCGCGGTCCTCCTCTCCATCTTTTCGATCGCCTTCGTGGACGTGCTGCTCCTCGTCATTCTGGTCTGGCTCGTCTCGAGCGCAGCGGTGACGCTCGTGCGGGTCGTCAGGTCCGGAGGGAAGCTCCCCCAGGGGGCTGCGCTGACTCTGAGTATCGAGGTCGCGTCGCTGTATCTCGCCTACCTGGTCATCGTCGACCCGGTCGGTTCCCTGAAGGTCCTGATCCTTCTCCTGGGACTGATCGCGACTCTCGCGGGCATGTTCCTCGTCGTCGACGGGTACGGAATGCGGAACGCGGCGAAGCTGATCAGGGCCGGGGTACGCTGAGCGGGATTCGGACCGGCTCGTATCCGGCCAGAACGCCCCGTCAACGCGGCCGGCGACCGTGGCGCCGAGAGTCTCACGCTACCCGTCGTCCCGGACGCCGGCGGTCACCAGCATGGCTTTCGGGACGTACGGGGGTCCGTCCCGGGACGTGCAGCGCGATGCAGCGAGGAAAAGATAGGGGACGGCTGCTCGATTGATCGCGTGAGGAATTCCTGGACTTCGCGATTGAGGTCCTGAGCGATCCGCGAAACCGAGGAGGGTGAGAGCGGGTCGATCCCCAGATGCGAGACGACCGCCTCGACCTTCCGGGTCGAGACGTCCTGGAGATACGATCCGGCGACCGCGTTCACCAGGGCCTTCTCGACCCGGGCATCGCGCTCCAAGACCCGCGTCTCAAACGGTCTCTCCCTGAACCGCGGTCCGGCCAGGACGCGATCGCCGTACGGGGTGACGGGTGTCCGGTCGCGAGCGCCATCCCGAAGCGCAGCCCGGGCCGGTGTCCGCTCGTGACGGTCAGCGCCGGCCTGCTGGAGCGCTTCGAGCCGCATCCCCGGGTTGGGAACCAGGTGATGACAGATCCCATCCCTCCCGATTGATCGGAAAGACGACTCTTCGGCGATCGATAACGGGATCGTGGACCTGTTTTTCGTCTCTCCAAACCCGGATCAAATCCAGGGGCATTCAGATTTTTATCACTTCTGGCACATCATTTCCCGCTAACTCGTGGCGGTAGTAAACTACTTCAAAAATTAAAAGAAAAACTTACGGTGCTCATGGCGTTTTCCCTGCCCACCAGCATCACCCCGCCAAAACGGATTCTCGTCATCTCGATCGTGGTCGGGGTCATCTCCGGCGTGGGGGCCCTTCTCTTCTTCGAAGGCATCAAGTGGGGAACCGCGTTCTTCATGGGGTATCTCCTGCAGTTCAGGTATCCGGAGGAAGGGCAGAGCGTTGCCGAGATCTCCCAGTGGTCCGCGCCACCTTCGCTCGCGCTCCTGCTTCCCATCCTGATCTTCGGGAGCCTCGTGACCGGGATCCTGGTCACGCGGTTCGCACCCGAGGCGGAAGGTCACGGTACCGACGCGGCGATCAGGGCATTCCACGGCGACGGCAGGATCCGGAGAAGGGTCCCGCTCCTCAAGGCGGTCACCGCGATTCTCACCATATCGACCGGGGGAAGCGCGGGACGCGAGGGCCCGTCTGCCCAGATCTCGGCGGGGTTCGGTTCCATGGTCGCGGACATGCTCGGCCTTTCCCCCCGCGAACGGCGGATTGCCATGACGACGGGGATCGGAGCCGGAATTGGGACGATCTTCAAGGCGCCCCTGGGGGGGGCGGTTCTCGCCGCTGAATTACTCTATACGCGGGACTTCGAGTCCGATGCGATCGTCCCATCCTTCCTCGCATCGGTGATCGGATACGTCATCTTCGGTTTCTTCGAGGGGTACGACCCCATCTTCGCGCTCGGTCCGATCGTCTGGAACGCCGCGCAGATCCCCCTCTTCCTCCTGCTCGGCGTCCTGTGTGCAGCCTTCAGTATGCTCTATATCGTTACTTTTTATTCCTGCCGCGATCAATTCGCGGCAATCTTCGAACGATACAATCTTCCTCTGTTCTTGAAGCCCGTCTCGGGAGCGACCCTCCTGGGAATCCTGGTCATCGCACTCTCGATGGTGTCCCCGGAAGGAGAGATGCTCGGTCTCGCCTGCCTGGGCTCGAGCTACGGGTTCGATCAGTTGATGATGTACGCGATGGTCCCGCTCTCGGTACTTCTCTTCCTGCCGTTCCTCAAGATCCTCGCCACGTCCCTGACGCTCGGCTCCGGTGGGAGTGGAGGGGTTTTCGCACCGGGCCTGACCATCGGGGCGGCCATCGGCGGGGCGCTCGGCATGGCCCTGCATGGGCTCGCCCCCGCGTACGTCCCGATCGAGACGGTGCCCGTCTTTGTCATCGTCGGCATGATCTCTCTCTTCGGGGCGGTGGCGAACGCCCCCATCGCGGTCCTGATCATGGTGATCGAGATGGTCGGGAGCATCTCGATCCTGGTGCCGGCGATGGCCGCGGTCGGTGTCTCGACCCTGTTGAAGGGGGAGGAGACGATCTTCAGGGCCCAGGTCCCGACGAAAGCGCAGTCCAGCGCTCACCGGGGAGAATACAACCAGCAGGTACTGGAACGGATCCCGGTCCGGACCGCGATGACGCCCGGTACGGCGGTGCTGACGCTCTCCCCCTCGGACGAGTCGGGAACCGTGCGTGATCTCATACGGGCAACAGGACATACCGGGTTTCCGGTTATGGATCACGGCCGCCTCGTGGGGGTCGTGACGAACCGCGACACCCACGCCAGCGATATGGGGGAAGAGCTCCACCTGCCCGTACGGGAGATCATGACGCCGGCCCCGGCCGTGATCCACCCGGACGATTCCCTCGAGGCGGCGCTCGAGATCATGGTCGACCGGGATTTCAATCATCTCCCCGTGGTCGACAGGGCGGAACCGGATCGACTCATCGGTTTTCTGACGCGGACCGACATCCTGAAGTCCTATTCGGAATCGCTCCCGCCGGGTTCGCCGATCGCGTGACGGTCGGAAAACCGGTGCGGCACGGAGTGCACTCCTCTCGATCCCGGCAGCGGGAACGGTGACGGTCGCGGCGACGATGGGGGTCTCGTCCGCGAGGAGCACGTCGCCGACCTCCCGGACGGTGACATCGGGGACTCCGCCGCCCGCGACGCGGCCGCTCCCGGCGGCGGGCGCGGGGGAACCTGCCCTGTCCGGGCTTGCCCCGCCGTAGGGGTGCTCCCGCTCGATCGCCGGTGCCGGCCATGGGATGACGGCGTCGTTGGACGGCCGGATCGACTTCGCCGACGTCGTCTGGCTCTTCAACAACCTCTGATGGCGGGTTCCACTCTCCAACCATGGGGCGGATCGTGCCCTCCCGGCCCCCACCGACCGTCTTGCCAGCCGACCGCCGGCGTGTCGACCGCCGGCGCGTCCTTTGTGCAGGGCACGTGTCCCGCCGGCGGACCCCGCAGCTTTTCTGCACGGGATGCCATCTAAACAGGCATGGGAATCCGGTTTGTTCATGAGCCCTCCGCCGGCCATGAAATCACGGGACAGAGACCGTCGCTCCGTTCCGGATCCGCGATCGTTGAAGGCCCGCGCTCTGTGCCTGATCTCGTGGGTCCGTAATCGCAGGTGTGTGATCGATGCGGGATAGTGTCAACGAAGCACTGAAGAATGCCAGAAGCGAGCGCGAACCGATCGAGGGGGCATTCAACAAGGAGGACGCCGACAACCGGCCCCGGATCGCGATCGTCGGGTGCGGCGGGGCCGGCAACAACACGATCAACCGCCTCCGCGTCACGGGCGCCGAGACGATCGCGGTCGACACCGACAGGCAGCACCTGGACACGGTCCAGGCTGACAGGCGTTTCCTGATCGCCAGGTCGCTGACGAAGGGGCTCGGCGCCGGCGGGTCCCCGGAGATCGGCAGGCGCGCGGACGAGATGGGCCGCGCGGTCCTCGAGAGGGCCCTCGAGGACACCGTCCTCTGCTTCGTCACGGCCGGCCTGGGCGGCGGCACGGGGACAGGCGCTGCACCGGTGGTCGCGCAGATCGCGAAAGACCAGGGGGCGACTGTGATCGTCTTGGTCGGCTACCCGTTCAACGAGGAGACGGCACGCCTGGTGCGGGCGGAGGAGGGGCTCGCGGCGCTCTACCGGGTCACGGGCTCGGTGGTCGTCCTCGATAACAACCGGCTCCAGCCCCGTAAACAGCCCCGGCTGCCCGGGGCGGGATTCACGGCGATGGACCGGCTGATCGCCGGGACGGCAAAGGCGATCAGCGAGGCGATCGTCGAGCCGTCCCTGATCAACATCGACTTCGACGACCTCCGGACCGTCACGGCCAAAGAAGGCGTGGCCGTGATGCACGTGGGAGATGCCGATCTCGGGTCCGGAGCCCGGGGCGCCGTCCGCGACTGTCTGTCGCACCCGATGTTCGACATCGACTTCCACGGCGCGACCGGCGCGCTGATCCATATCACGGGCGGCAGCGACCTCACGCTCGAGGCGACCGAGGAGATCGTCTCAGAGCTGGTGTGGGAGCTCGATCCCATGACCGACGTGACCTGGGGGGCCCGGACCGAGAGCGGGGTCGAGGGCCGCGTCCGCGTCGTGGCGATCATGACCGGCATACGGTCTTCCCGGATTCCTCGCGCGACGCGTTAGCTGCCGGTTGGAGCGGACGACATGCCACGAAACCCCGGACCTTTTATCTGGCCGAGCGGGACGGGACGGTGCTCGCACCGGTGCCCGGGCCAGGTGTGACCATCAGCGTGCCTTCGCCGACGTCGCCTGGTTTTTTTACACCTCTGAGCCGGCAATCTTTTCTTTTCCCGCCGGGAACGGTCGGCCCGTGCTGCTCGGGATCACTGAGCGGCTCGAGTTCGTGGACGCGCCGGGCCATGCCGCGGACCGTGCGTGGTCCCGGCCCGGGGCTACTCCATGCGGGGCAACCGGATCCGACTGGTCATAGATCGGCCAATAGAGACGGTCGAGGTCCACCCACCGTCGGTGAACAGCTTGGACATGGCCAGCGTCCCGGTCGAATACTACCCCTGGCGCCGGCGAAGGGGTGACACGCGGCAGGTATGGCGGGATCGATGTCGCCGACCTCGTCCGGCGCTTCACCTACCTCGGCCCCTCGCTCTTTTCGTCGCACCCACTCGTTACGGCACGTTTCGTTCCGGCACGTTTATTCCCCCGGCAACGGGTTCTAGTTCATGATGCTCGACGCGACCGATCCGCCGGAGGCGCGCTGATGGTGCGACGGTCGGTCGATGGGCGCAGGGCTCCCGTTTCCCGCACCTCGCCCGGAATGGGCGCGTAGCCCCCGGCCCTGCGCACTCCGCCGGCGGACGCCGACGCCCCGGTGCACCCTGAGGACCGGGCTTGGCTCCGCGTTCTCCTACGCCTGTATGCGTAGCCGGTGCAGCGTAACGACCTGGCTAGGGCCTCACCTCGCCATCCGGGCTGAGTCGACGCCGGGCGCGGGCTCGACCTTCTTCTTCACCCTGCCGGCGGCCTGAACGATCCTGCGCGTCACGGAACGACCGCGTGAACGTCCCCGGCTCCGCCCCGATCCCCGACCGTTTCCGGGTCCCTGTCCGATGCGGGCCCGCAACGACGGTATCGTGCGTCCAGGGGCTCACATCCGCGTGATCGAGGAGAGCCACGCACGGGATGGAGCATCCGGGCGGACCAGGTTCTCGAAGGCGGCGGGCCGGATCCAATTGACGCGCCACCCATCGGCGAAGGCCGTCCGGATATCCTGCTGCGTCACGCGAAGGACCGCGGGCCCCTCGGAATCGAGATCGCTGATGGCGAGCAGGAAGAAGTTTCCGCCGGGGAGAAGGACCGAGCCCAAGCTCGATACGAACCGGGGGCGGTCGGCGTCGGAGAGGGCGTGGAAGAGGCCGGAGTCGATAATGGTGTCGAAGGTCCGTCCGAGGCCTTCCAGTGCAAGGGCGTCCTGCACCAAGAATGGTGTTGTCAGGCCCCGCTCCTCCGCCTTCTGCCGGCCCCGCTCGATCGCCGCCGGCACCGCGTCGACGCCCCAGACCTCGTGGTCGCGCTCCGAGAGGTAGAGGGCGTTCTCCCCGGTGCCGCAACCGACATCCAGCACGTCGCCGGCGATCTCCCCGGCCTCCTCCAGGGCGACGAACTCATGCTGCGCCCGCCCGATCTCCCACGGCGGGGGCCAGTCATGGTAGGCCTGTTCGAAGATCTCCATACCGAAAGGGGTTGTGTTTCATCGTGAAGACGGTTTCTTTTCAGCGGGCGCGGCTGGATCGAACCGGCGCCGGGCGCGGGCTCGACCTTCTGCGTCACCCAGCAGTTACGTGGGGGAATCGAACTTTGGCCATCCAGATTCCCTCCAACGGCTCTCGGACCATCGCGGTTCGACACCGAACCGCTCCTTTTATGTTCAGAATCGCCATGTGGGTTCATGGCAGATCTGTTCGACAAATCGCGTCCGCCGTACACGTCGGATCACGCGGAGCCCGCGCCATGGACGAACCGATCTGCGCGGCTGATCGGGCGTACCGGGGCATGTCCCGTGTCGCGTTTTCCAACGATAATGGGAATGCCATCGCCGTGCCGCGAGACCGAAAAGATCCTCCCTGGTGGCCATTTTTTCCAGAGGTGGCACCACGATACCCACAAATATCATCGATAAAGGCTGATACAACCTCAAACCCGAATGCTACCAGGATGATAGCAGGGATATCGTACCAGGTAAATACGATCAACTTAACATCATCCACTATTTTCGTCCGCCCCGAAGATTTCCTGTGGAAGAGATCAGGATCGAGACCATCGCAGTTCTTCCGGGAACAGCGAAGGACGGTCAACCCGAGCCGTTCGACGAACTGACCATCCGCGCCGGCGACATGGTCTCAATCGTCGGCCCGACGGGATCGGGAGAGTCGGCCCTGATCAACGATATCGAGGTCTTCGCCCAGGAGGATACGGTTACCGGCCGGACAGTGCTCGTGAATGGCGAGGCGCCGCCGGAGCTGATCTGTCGCGACCCGGCGAACAAGCCGATCGCGATGATCGCGTAGACGAGCAAGTGCCTGGCCGACCAGCGGGTGCGGCAGTTCCTGGGGATGCACTGCGCGGCACGGAGGCTTGACGGGGATCTCACGATCAATGACACGATCACGCTCGCGAACGGGTTCACCTGCGAGGCCGTCGGGGAGGAGATGCGCATGACCGCGCTCTCCGGCGGGCAGACCCGTGCCCTGATGATCGCGGACGCCCTGCTGGTCAGCAGGACCCCGATCATCCTGCTCGACGAGATCGAGAATGCTGGGATCTTCAAGGAACGGGTGATCGCGCGGCTTCGCGAGTTCGCCAGGGCCGTTCTCTTCGTGACCCACGACCGGTTCGCCGCGCTCCTTTCCGATCGGCGGATCGTGATGCGGAACGGCGCAGTCGTCTCCGTCCTCGAACCGGGCGGTGCCGAGGCTGTTGCCCTCGGGGAGATGGCCGACGTGGATGCCCGGTTTCACGCGATCCACGAACGAATCCGGGCCAGTGAGCTCCTCACCGGGGGATCATGGTCCTTGCCGACGCGCTCGCCTGGGCCGGGGACGAGGGTGCGGACCTGCTGATCGTCGAGTCTGCCGGCCTCTGCCTCCGCTGTACGCCATACACCACACAGTCGCTCGGGATCGTGGTGCTGCCGGCAATCTCCGGCACGAATGCACCGCTGAAGATGGCGCCGATGATTGCATTCGCCGATATCGCGGTCGTGACCAAGACGGATCTCGTCTCGCAGGCCGAGAAGGAGGTCTTCCGCGAGGCGATCCGGCGCGTGACCCCGGGGATCGACCTGATCGAGACGAACGCGATCGAGGGGACGGGCCTCCGGTACCTGTTCCGGGCGGTCGAAGCCTGTCCGCCGATCGAGAATTCCTCGTCGATCGTCCTCCGTGGGGCCCCGCCGCTCGGGGTCTGCACGATCTGCGCGGGGAAGAAGGAGATCGGCTGGCGCCACCACTTCGGAGTCGTGCGGACCCTGGAGGCGGCGGACGAGCTCTACCGAGGGGACTGAGGCGGTGGCCTGGGAGCCGCCGGGCAAGGACTGCGGGGCCTGCGGGGTCCGGAGCTGCCGCGACTTCGCCGAGGGGCTGCGGGCCGGGACGCGGGTATTCGCGGACTGCCCGCACCGGGCCCGCCGCCTGGACCTGGACGAGACGGCCCTGCTCCAGGTCTACGACGGGGTGGACCTGCTCGGCTCGGAGTACGACTTCATCCTCCGGCCGCTCCCGGGCCAGCCCTCGGCCCAGCGGTACGTCCACCCCTTCCACCCCGAGCTGGTGGAGCAGTGGGGGATCGGCCCGGGCGCGGTCGTGATCGGCTGGCCCGTACTACGACTCGTTCGGCAACGGCACCTACTCCATCAAGTTCGAGTGGGAGACGCGCGGCCAGAACGCCCCCTCTCGCATCGACATACGGCATCCATCACAGTCGGACCGCCCTGGCAGGAATCGACGGGGGCGGCCAACCGTACCTATCAGGGCGCTGTCCGGGTAGACTATGCGCTCGAGGGTTCGGAGACGCGGGTGGCGTTCAACGCATACGCGTTCTGCAACCTCTCGAACAACGGCGCGACCATGATCGCCTGGACGAACCGGCTCCAGGGCGGGAACGTGACGGGCACGAACCACGGTTATTCCGACTCCCGGGTGGTCAAGCTCGCGGCCGAACCCGCGGTGGTGATGGTGCCGGGAGGCGTCGCCCTGCCGACGGACACCGACGGCGACGGGCTGTACGACGACGTCAACGGCAACGGCCGGCCGGAATTCGCCGACATCGTGCTCTTCTTCAACCAGATGACCTGGATACCGGAGAACGAGCCGGTGGTCCGGTTCGACTTCAACGGCAACGGCCGCATCGACTTCGCCGACGTCACCTGGCTCTTCAACCACCTGTAACCCCTTTTCTCTCCGGAGCGCGGACCGCCTCCTCACTTTCGCCCCGCGTCCCTCCTGTCTCATCTTCCCCGGGCGCCACTATCTCCGTGCCGGCCGCCCGGGCAGGGTGCCGGCCACCACACCGGAGTTGTTCCATGACTGCAAGAGACGAACGCCACACCCCCGTCCGCGCCCGCCGCCGGCACGAACGCCGCACGGGCCGGGCGGGTGCCGCTGAAGACGGGGACACGGTGCCGGGCGCCGCCGGCGCACCGGGAGGCCCGGCATGAGCTGCCGCTCGGAGCTGCCGGCCGTCCTCGAGCGCTGGCGCCGGTTCCGCCGGGCGCTGAAAGTCGAGGACCAGCCGGCGATGGACGTGATCATCGCCGCGCTCGAGAAGAACGGGCCGGCCACGTTCGGCCGGCTCGACGACCCGCTCGAGGCCGCGGTCCTCGCGGTGCTGATGGAGCTCGCGCGGGAGGCGGAGCCGGATGCGCCTCTGGTGCTGGCCGGGCGCCACGTTTGAGCCGGGACGGCTCGCGGTCCTGGTCGCGCCGCCGGAGAGGATGGCCGCGCTCCTGGAGCTGCCGGAGATCGCGAACTTCCACACCCGGTACCTCTACCACGGCCTCTCGGAGGTCCTCTTCCGCGTGCCGCCGATTCGCTCGGAGCACTTCGAAACGGTGGAGGCCGCGACCCTCGACGAGCTGATGGCCGGGATCCGGTCGTCGTTCCACACGGTCCTGATGGTCGAGTGGAACGGGGCGCTCGCGGCCGGCCTCGAGGGCGAGGAGCGGGCCCGGCGGATGGGGCGGCTCCGGGCCGCGTTGAAGCGGCGGGCCGAGTCGTCGATCGTGATCGTGTACGCGCCGGCCATGGACGCGGCGCTGCGGCTGGTGGCGGACGGGTCCGACCAGGCGGTCTGGCTCGTGCCGACGCCGGCGGAGCCGCGGCCGTCGGTACGGGTGGCGGCGCGGGCGACGGCGCAACGGACGCTGGCCGAGCTGCTCGCGACGGGATGCATGGAGCGGTGAGCGATGGCGCTCGTGCTCGAGCCGAGCATCGCGGTCGAGGCCGGCCGGTTCACGGCCCTGGTCTCGCCGCCGGAGCTCCTGGTCGGCCTACTCCTCGAGCCGGAGGTGGACCGGTTCGCGTCGCTCTACCTCTACGGCGTCAGCTCGCAGGTGCTCGGCCGGCTGCCGCGCCGGGCCCCGCGGCTCCTGGTCCGGAGCTGCATGACCGTGTACCAGCTCCTCACGTCGCTCCGGGAGGCGGACGAGTCGATCGTGATCGTGGAGTACGACGACGGGGTCTTCTCGGCGCTCGAGGGCGAGGACCGCGACGTGATCTTCGCGGTCGGCCGGCAGCTCCGGGAGCTCGCGCGAGATGCGGCCGTGCTGCTCTGGGCGCCGCGGGCGGAGCGCGGGTTCCGGGCGCTCCTGGGGCCGGCGGACCAGGTGGTCTGGTACTACGACGAGCGGCCGGCGGGGCCGGCGCGGAGGAGGAGGCGGGATATGCAGGCGACGTTCGAGGAGGGGGGATGGGGCGGGTCTTCCTGAGCCAGCGGCAGGGCGTCCGCGCGACGGCCGAGCGCTGGCGGCGGTCCGGGCGCGGGCTCCGGGACGGGGATCGTGCCGCGCTCGAACGGCTCGCCGGGATGGCGGCGGCGCACGCGAGCGAGGCGTTCTACGCGCTCGACGACCCGCTCGAAGCCGCGGTGCTCGCGGTGCTCGTCGAGGCCGCCGCCCCCGTCCGCACGACCGTACCAGCACCAGTACCTGACGGTGAACCGGTTTGCCAGGGTTGATTGAGAGGGAGTTTTCATGCCGGCTACCACGCTCGAGGACCGCGTCGACGAAGGAGAACCTCGGACGCGGGGGCGGCCTGGACGACCGGGAGACGGGGGAACGGGTCGATACCGCCGGGAACGAAGACGGGAGAGGGATTCTGGCGGCCTATCCGTGAGCGGCCCGGACCGTGACCGCACAGGCCTCAACCGTAGTCGGCTACGCTCATATCTCTGACGAGATTGCCTGTTTGCTCGGTGATGTCGGTTCTCTTCAGAGGCGAGTGACCGCGCTCAACAGATATGGGAGAATAGCGATAAACCCCAGCTCACCTTTATCCACTCTTCGATCGATCTTTCTGGGTGAGCACGTTCGGGAACTATTTCCTCCACCAGGAATATGCGGCTATCGCCGCCCGTGGTGATCCTCTCAA
>JAAYEG010000063.1 GCA_012728895.1 Methanospirillum sp.
TACGTCCTCGAACTGTACCGACGCGAGGAGTCCGCCACCTCGTTCTGGCACCTGATCGTGCTGGCGATGATCGTCGTCGGCCTCGCCCCGGGTGTCCGCGACATGGTGCGAATGATGCTCTATGTTTGACGGGCGACTCTCGCGCTCGACCCTCTTCGCGACCCTGGTCTTCGCGTTCGCGCTCTTCGGCGGCATCCTGGCCGTCCGTGAGGACCCGGCCCTGGGAACCGAGATGGTGGCCGCCTTTCAGGAACAGGTCTCGGGTGGGTTCCCCTCGGACTCCGGCGTTATGCTCTTCCTGACCATCCTGATCAACAACCTGGTCGCCTGTATCGCGCTCTTTATCGGTGGCGCGACATTCGGACTCCTCCCCCTGCTCGTGCTCGCCATGAACGGTCTTGTGATCGGTGGGATCTTCGAGACGATCCGGCCGGACAGGGGGATCATTTTCGTCCTGGCTGCGTTGCTGCCTCACGGCCTGCTGGAGATCCCTTCTGTGATCCTCTCAGCCGGCCTCGGTCTCCTGCTCGGGGAGGGGCTGATCAGGGAGCTCGTCCTGAACGACGTCGATGTGGCCGGCGTGGCAGGGGGATACGGCCGTTTCTTCGTTAGGATCGTTGTCCCCCTCATCACCGCGGCAGCCGCGGTCGAGGCGTTTATTACGCCCCATCTCCTACAGTTGATGTCATAGAGGTTCGTATCTGATGGATGACGACACCGGGACCATCCCCCGACAGGCTGACTTCTCCGCATGGTATAACGAGGTGCTCTGGCGAGCTGAGATCATGGACGTCCGTTACCCGGTCAAAGGGCTCTACGTCTGGTTCCCGTATGGGTTCGGGATCCGGAAGAGGGTCTACGGCATCCTGCGCGAGCTGCTCGACCGGGACCACGAGGAGACGCTCTTTCCTTTACTCATCCCGGAGCACGAGTTCATGAAGGAGGCCGAGCACATCAAGGGATTCGAGGACGAGGTATACTGGGTCACCCACGGGGGACTCTCCCCCCTTGACATGAAGCTCGCCCTCAGGCCGACGAGCGAGACGGCGATCTATCCGATGTACTCGCTCTGGGTGCGGTCACACGCCGACCTGCCTCTGAAACTCTACCAGGTCGTCAACACCTTCCGATACGAGACCAAGCACACCCGTCCGCTGATCCGGCTGCGCGAGATCACCTCGTTCAAGGAGGCTCACACCGTGCACGAGACCTGGGAGGACGCGGCGGCCCAGGTGGAGGACGCCGTTGCCCGGTACAGGGAATTCTATGATCGCCTCGGGATCCCTGTTCTCGTCTCACGACGACCGGACTGGGACAAGTTCCCCGGCGCCGATTATACGATCGCGGTCGACTGCGTGATGCCCGACGGCCGGACCCTCCAGATCGGAACGGTCCATCACCTGGGCGACCACTTCTCCAGAACCTTCTCGATCTCGTACGAGGACCGCGAGGGGGAACAGCGACTCGCGCACCAGACCTGCTACGGCATCTCCGAACGGTGCATGGCCGCCCTGATCGCCGTCCACGGCGACGACCGGGGGCTGGTGCTGCCGCCGGAGGTCGCACCTGTGCAGGTGGTCGTGGTGCCGATCATCGTCGGGAAGCGGGGCGATGAAGTGCTCGAGGCGTCCCGTCAGCTCACCGACGACCTCGCGGCGGCAGGAATCCGGGTGAAACTCGACGACCGGGATCTCCGTCCCGGCGCGAAGTACTACCACTGGGAGCTGCGGGGGGTGCCCGTTCGGCTCGAGCTGGGTCCCCGTGACCTCGACAGCAACGTCTCCACGGGCGTGCTGAGGACAGGGGGGGTAAAGAGGGCCGTTCCGCTTTCCGAAGCCCCCCGGAGTGTCCGGGAGCTCCTGGAAGAAGTCGCTCGTGACCTCCGGGCATCGGCCGACGCCCGCCTCGCCGGAGCAGTGGCCTCGGCATCGTCCATGAACGACCTCGCCCAGGTCCTCGAAAGGGGCGTCGCGATAGTGAACTGGTGCGGCGGACAGCCCTGCGCCGACCGGATCGAGGAGGTTACAGGGGGGGCAGTCCTGGGAGTGGAGATCAGGTCTGACCTGGTCACCCAGGACGAAGGGGTCTGCATCGCCTGCGGAAAACCCGGCACGACTGCCCTGATCGGGCGGAGCTACTGAGCCCGGGGTTTCCGGGAGCAGCGATTTGCGGAGATTGGGGGAGAGAGCGCCGTGTCGACCGCGATCCTGGGTGCCGGCCTGACCGGCTGCACCCTCGCCCGCCTGCTGGCAGAGGATGGTGAGGAGGTCGTCGTGCTTGAAGCGGCCGATACCCCCGGGGGACTCTGCAGGTCGTTTACGGCCGACGGGTTTACGTTTGACACCGGTGGCTCGCACATCATCTTTTCCCGCGACGAGGAGGTGCTCGACTGGGTCCGGAATGTGCTCGGGATGAACCGCGAGGAACGACGGCGCGAGACAAAATGCCTTTTTAAGGGGCTGTACGTTAAGTACCCGTTTGAGAACGGCCTCCAGGACCTGCCACCGGAGGACCGTTTCGCCTGCCTCGACGGGTTTGTCCGTGCCTCCGTCGAAGCCGAGCTCGCCGATGCAAGGGGGGATGTTGCCCCCCCAGCGCATTTTCTGGAATGGATCCGCCGGACGTTCGGCGACGGCATAGCCGATCGCTACATGGTCCCGTATAACGAAAAGATCTGGAAGTATCCGCTCGAACGGATGTCGGCCCACTGGGTCGATGGGCGCGTTCCCCGCCCCCCGCTGTCCGACGTGATACGGTCGGCCTGCGGCCTTTCCACCGAGGGCTACCTCCATCAGGCCGTCTTCTCCTATCCGTCGTGTGGAGGTATCGAGGCCCTGATCCGTGCGATCGCCAGCCCGGTTCTGGACCGGGTTCGGTGCGGATTCAGGGTGACCGGGGTCCGGCACCGGGACGGGTTCTTCCGGGTCTCGGATGGGTGCACGGAGATCCAGGCAGACCGGGTCATCTCGACGATCCCGCTCCCGTGCCTCGTCGATGCGCTCGACGATGTCCCGGAAGAGGTCGCCGATGCGGCCGGGGCGCTCGTATCAAACGCGGTCGCCTGCGTCTTCATCGGGCTGAAACGGGCGGTTCCTTCGTACTCCTGGGTATATCTTCCCTCGCCCGATCTGGGATTCCCGAACCGGATCTCGTTCCCCTCGAACTATGCGCATGCCATGGCGCCGGAGGGCTGCGGGTCCATCCTCGCGGAGTGCACGTACCGGACAGGAGATCCCGTGGACTCCTTGGATGACGGGGAGCTGGCGCAGACCGTGATCGAGCAGCTCGCGGCTGCGGGGGTGCTGAGATCTGACGACGTCGTCTACGTGGGCGTCTCCCGGAATCCGTGGGCATACGTGGTCTACGATCTGGATTACTGCCGGTCTATCCGGATCGTGCGTGAGCACGTTGAAGCCCGCGGTATCGATCTGGTGGGTCGGTTCGCCGAGTTCGAGTACCTGAATATGGACGGGTGCATCCGACATGCGTTCGACTATGTCCGGGGGCGCCGGGCGTGCGCGTGAGTTTCTATGTCGAGGATCAGTTCCTCCTGCGGTACATCGGGTGTTCCACGGCAGCCCGCACGCTCTACCGTGCCCTCTCGGGATCAGCGGGGATCGAGATGGACTGGAAGGACGGCACCGGTGAAGCGGACCTCGTTCATTTCCACACCTTCGGGCCACTCGCGCTCTTCAAACGCTGGCGTGCCCCCGGGGTCTCGGTTTTGACCGCCCACTCCACCCCCAGGATAAACGACGGCAATATCGTGCTCTCTCAACGGGTCAACCGGCTCTACCCGACGATCTACGCCTCGTTTGACCACATCATCACCATCTCCGGGGCATGCCACCATGAAATTCGTACGATGGTCCCCGAAACCCCGTCAACACTGATCCCAAACGGAGTCAACCGCGAACAGTTCCGGCCCGATCGGGGGCTCGGCGCGGAGTTCCGTGAGCAGGCCGGGATCGGAGAAGAGGAGCATGTCGTTCTCTCGGTCGCCCAGATGACTCCCCGGAAAGGGATCTACGATTTCATGGAGCTTGCATCCCGCAACCCGGAGACCCGGTTTGTCTGGGTCGGTGGACTCCCGTACGGCGTCTTCTCACAGGACTATGTCCGCATCTCCCAGATGCGCAGACGCGCAGGTCCAAACGTCCTGTTCACGGGATACGTGGACCGGATCGAGGCCCCGTACGCGGCTGCCGATATCTTCTTCATGGGCTCGCGTGCCGAGACCTTCGGCCTGGTGATCCTCGAGGCCCTCTCCTCCGGGCTACCCGTCATCGCTAGAAATATCCCGGAGTTCCGGGAGATCTTCGGCGACCGGGTCCTGTACTTCTCCAACCTCGAGGAAGCGGACGTCCTTCTCCGCGACCAGGCAACCCTCGCTCATTACCGGGCGGCTGCACGGGCATCGACCTTACCCTTCGATATCAGAAGTGTTGCCGACCGCCACGCCGACCTCTACCGGTCGCTCTGCTCGTAGGCACATCAGGCCACAAGTCATCATCAAAGCTTTTTTCTCTTCAATACGACGATATTTGAGATAATGCGGTGGTGGCGCCCGTCAGACATCCTTCTCGCCGTCGCCCTGATCAGCCTCTCTGCCGTCCTTTATTCAACCCAGCTGGCGATCTTCGGCGACCCAAGAAACACGGAATTCTACATCCTCCAGGATTTCGCCTTTCTGCCTATATCGGTCCTTGTCGTCACCCTCGTCCTGGAACGGCTGCTCGAGCTCAGGGACTACAGGCAGCGGCTCGAGAAGCTCAGGATCCTCATCGGAACCTTCTTCTCGTCGGTCGGGTACGGCCTCCTGGATCGGCTGGGACAGATGGACAGGAACCTCGGGAATTACTCGGAGGGATTGCAGGCCGAGACAGGATGGACAGAGACTGACTTCGAAACGCTCACCTCCTGCATCTCCGGGACTCAGTTCGCTGTGCGTGCTACCCCCCGGAACCTCGACGATCTCCGGGCCTTTCTGCACGACCGGACTGATCTCATGATCCGGCTCCTCGAGAACCCGATGATCCAGGAGCACGAAGCGTTCACCGAGCTGCTCCGCGCGGTCTTTCACCTGATCGAGGAGCTCGAGGTCAGGGATTCGTTCGACGAGCTTCCGCAGAGCGACCTGGCCCATCTCTCGGTCGACTGCGAACGGGTGTACCTGAGGCTTCTGGGCGAGTGGGTCGACCATCTCCGTTACCTGCAGAAGCATTTCCCGTACCTCTATTCGCTCGCCGTCAGGACGAATCCCTTCAACCCGCGTGCCAGTCCGATCGTGGAGCCTGCCGCCTGATGTAGGATCTCATAATTACTTGACACCCGATGAGACCGGGTGTATGCAGAAGTTAGCGGCCGATGATCCCGGGGAGATTGTCTCCTCCTATCATCGTGGCGAGGATGTCTCGTCCATCGCCGCCCGATATGGCATCAGCCGCGAACGGGTCTATCAGATCCTTCGCTACACCCGAATCCACGGACACCCTCCGGTCCTGCAGCGTCCCGGGCGGCGGCCACGGCCGCCGCCGTGGGACGCGGTCTTCCTGGTCCTGGTGTATCGCCGGATCTACCAGCTCGGGCCA
>JAAYEG010000064.1 GCA_012728895.1 Methanospirillum sp.
CGTGCGGCGATGGCAGGGACACCCTCGCCACGACGAAAGGAAGAGACGATCTCCCCGGGATCATCAGCCCCCAACTTCTGCATACACCCAGTCTCAACAGGTGTCAAGTAATTCGGAGACTCTACAGGGGCGCCCTGTGATGCTCGTGGTGGCGCGCGACGTCTCGAAAGAGAGGCGGGTCGAGAAGGAGCAGATCGCCTCGCTGCAGATGATCGAGAAGAACATGGAGCAGTTCCTGATCCTGAACGACCAGATCCGGAACCCGGTCCAGGTGATCATCGGCCTGGCGGACATCGAGGGCGGGGATCTCGGGGAGCGGATCATCCAGCAGGCCAACGAGATCAACCGGATCATCAGCCAGCTCGACCTCGGGTGGCTCGAGTCCGCGAAGGTCACGTCGTACATGCGCCGGCACCAGTTCTGAACGGCGGACCCCCCGTGCCGGTCATCGCCCTCGACGGCGGCTCAGAGCAGCACCTGGACCAGGATCGCCGCGAGGAGGGTCAGCACTCCCACCGCCGCGAGCGGGACGGTATACCAGCGCACCACCTGCAACGGGGTGTCGCCCGTGGTCCGCTGGACGAGCCAGAAGAACGGGTCCGTCACGTAGCTGACGACACAGGTGCCCGCCCCGACCATCAGCACGAGCGAGACCGGGTCGACCGCCGCCGCGACGGGGGTCCCGGAGAGCAGCTCGGCCGCGATCACGGCCGTCACCACCCGCGAGCCCTGGACCGTCTGGACGAGGGCGGCCAGGAGGAACGGGACGAGCAGAACAGGCAGGAGACCGGTCATCGAGGCGAGCGCCTCGTTCACTATCCCGCTCGCCACCACCACGGACCCGATTGCGCCCGCCCCGACCAGATCGAAGATGATGACTCCCGCGTGCTTCGCCCCCGCGAGACCGGCGGTGTGGCGTTCGGCCGACGGGGCGAGGGCGAGTGAGGATGCTGCGCCGGCCAGCATCGCCAGATTGACCAGGGAGAGGTGCGAGACCCCGGCCAGGAAGCCCGCCCCGGCCGATGCGACGATCACCCCGAACGGCAACCAGGCGCGGGCGTGGATCGGATGGCCGCCGGACTCCGTCCCCCGCGGCGGTTTTCTCGTCACCCCGGCACGGTGCCGGGCAGAGAGCACCAGGAGGAGCACGGTGAGAAGCGAGAGCGGGACCGCGACGGCGGCGTAGAGAAGGACGGTTCCCCTGTCCAGGAACGCGGCCGCGAGTGGGAGCGTGACCGGGGTCGGGTACACGAGTACGTAGCTAGCGACCGAACCCAGGGCAACCACGTAGAGGAGTCCACTCCGCCCGCCCGCCCTGCCGCCGAGAGCCGAGACGACCGGGACGAGCAGCACGTAGGCCGTGATGCAGCAGGTGAGAGGGACCGCGAGCAGGTACCCCAGGAGACCGGCGGTGGCGACGGGGTCGCGGATCCGGCGTCGCATGTCGGCCGCGATCTCGTCGATCCCGCCTCCGGACTCGAGCGCCTTCGCGATCACTGCGCCCGAGAGGATGAGGATCCCGAACGCCCCGAACACCCGCCCGACTCCGTCGACGATCTCGCGGATCGTCGCGTCGAGTCCGAGACCCGAGAGCAGCCCGAAGAGAAGGGCGCCGCCGACCAGCGCGAAGAATGGCGGCACCCGGAAGACGTGGGCCGCAACCGTTACGAGGACGAGAACGAGCACGAAGACGACGAAGAGCCCCGCTGCGTCCATCGAGAATTACCGCCCCGCCTTTCGGCCCGGCGAGTCGGAGAACGAACCCGGGGCCGGTGCGAGGGGCTTCCCTTCCGGTACCGGGATGCCCTGCCTGCGGCAGAGCGCGACCATCTTCGCCGGGAGGACCTTCCACCGCCAGAGGCCCCATAAAACGAACTCGGGGGGGAGACCCCGTTCGTCTGCCCAACGTCTGAGTACCGACTCCCAGCGCGACGCGGGCCCGGGGTAGAGGCTCCGGACCCGGTCGAACTCGGACTCGAGCATCGACGGGCAGAGGTAACACCCGAGCCGCTCGAGCCCCTGGTCGTAGAGCGGGTTGTACGGAAGGTCGCGCCACCAGATGTAGAGCCAGACCTCGAGCGCGCGCCAGTTCCTGATCGGCGAGACGATCAGCTGGAGCGGGTTAGCGGAGTCCCGGCTCACCTCCCCGATACTGGACCGCCCCCACGACTCGTACCACCGGTTCCCCTGGAGCGTGACGCACGCTCCTACCCCGGCGAGGTGGCGGCGGAGCGGCCGGAGCTTGAGGATCTCGCAGCACCACCGGTCGTCCTTCGTCGGCAGCCCGGCCTCCTCGACCATGCGGTCGAAGTCCACCCCCGCCTCGACCACCCGGACCCCCAGAGACCTGGCGAACGAGACCGTCTCGGGGAACTCGAGCCCGGTGTCGATGAAGAAGGCCTCGGTCACCCCGGCCCGTTTCGCGAGCTCGAGCACGACCGTGCTGTCCTTGCCGCCCGAGAACGAGACGTTCGCGCAGGGCCGGTCTCCGAGGTGGACGCGGATCCTCCGGACCGCCTGCCGCTCGATGTTCCTGAGATGGCCACGGTTGCAGGCCACGACCTCCTCGGGGCCGGGATCCGGGAACTGCGCCGGCTCGACCGGCACGAGCTCCCGCACCCTCAACCATCCCCCTGCCAGCACGCCCGTCCCGCACCTTCCGCGGTAGCGCACGATCACGCTGCCGTCGGGCTCGCTCGAGGTGACGGGAACCCGCTTGCCCCCGAGCCGGACCTTGGCGCCGGCGAAGGCCGGGTCCCGGTCGAGGTCGACCACCCCCCGCGTCGCGTGCCCGATCACCGAGGGCAGGGCATCGGGCTCGAGGTCAAACCGGTGGCGGCGCGTGACCGGGTCGAACGAGAGCCGGCCGAACCGGGCGCCGTTCGCGATCAAAAACTCGTCCCGGTCCGTCCCTCCGGCCTTATTGAGCAGGAGCACCCGGGGGACGGGGACCGGCCCGAAGCGCTCGCGCACCAGGCGAGCGATCAGGTCGTGGTCGAAAGCGAGCGCCGGACGGACGTCGTACGGCTCGAGCAGGGCGATCGGCTGTCCCTCGTGGCCGGCCCCGCACCGTTTGCCGAGCAGCGGCACGTTGCACTCGTGACACCAGTACAGGGTCTTCTTCACGGGCATCGCGGCGGGCCGCCAGCTCCCCCGCTCCCGCTGCATCGGATACACGGTGGGGCGGTGAATGCAGATAAAACAGCTGTCCCGGCGGCCCCATTTCTGGGGCGGGGCGGGCGGACAGGGGCGTCTGGAGAAGGAGCGCGGATTTGGCACGCTCCCGGGCGGCGTGTAACGGGAGATCAGGACCCGGAGACCGTGCCGTCGGAAAGGGGAGCCTCGAGCCCTGTCTCAATCGAGTCCAGGCGGCGGGTGATACGGCGGAGCTCCTCGTGGAGCCCGGCGGTCCGGGTTATCCCCCGTGACCGGGCGCGGACGACCGGTAGAGGCCGGTAGCCGGGAGGGACGGCGGGGTCCCGCCGGTGCCGCCGCCGGCCCGGTTCCGGGTGGCGCCGGCGTCGGGATCGTCGTCCATGATATCGCCTGCCGGAGATGCGTGGCATCCTCACGGTATTAACGATGATGGGCCGGCGCCACGGGAGCCCGGTTCACGCTCCGCACAGAATTACCAATGAGGATAGCTCTGAACACTCAGACCTCCCCGCTCTGAACAAAATCCCTTGAGCATCGGTCCTCCTGTCCTTCTGGTTCCCGCCCTCGTCTTTCCGCACTACCTGATCGCGAAAGCTACCGCTCGGCGCTTTCCCTTCGTTGTATCATGCGGAGCTGAAGGAGGTTGTAATTGAAGCACGCCATGACGTTCGCGAGATGCGCCCGGGCGACCGTCGTGACCATCACATGGCCGGCATGGAACTGTCGTTTGATCACCGCGTAGGGTCGCTCCACCAGCACCCTCGTACGGCTGATCGCCCGGTTTCGTCGTTTCTCCCTGATGGAGAGCGGATGACCCCGGACTGCCCGGTGCATCGTCTTGTCCATCGATGCCGCCGGTGTGACACCGAAATACC
>JAAYEG010000065.1 GCA_012728895.1 Methanospirillum sp.
CTCGCTCCGGATCGTCACGAAGACCGGGCCCCTCACGTCGACCTTCTTCTTCGTGTCCGTGATCGAGCGCATCGCGTGCTCGGCGATCCGCAGGTTGACGTCGCTCGGGAGTTTCGCCATCTTGACCTGCACGGTCGTCCCACGCCCACAGCGCGCGGCCTCCTCGATCCGCGCGGCGCCGAGCGCGGCGACGGCCTCAAGGAAGCGGATGCCGGTCGGCGCGCCGTGCTCGCGGACGTCCCGGAACTTCTCGGTGTCGGGCACGCCGAGCACCGAGCCGTCGTGGACGAAGACCTCGTTCATGCAGGCAGGCCCGAGGAGCTTCGTCGTCTCGGGTTCCTCGACGAAGACCGAGAGCGGCGTGTTGGCGACCATGCCCTCCCAGGCCTCGAACGAGACCGGGCCCTGCGCGTCCGCGTGGGCCACGGCAGTCTCCGCGATCGCGTTCGCCATGCACCTGCCCTCGAGGGTCGCCGGCTCCTCGCGCAGGCCGACGGCCGCCGCGATCGCCGCGTCGGCGAGCGGCCGGGGGTGGAACTGCGGGAAGACCATCGCCCGGACGTCGTCGGCCCGGTGGAGGATCATCGCGAGCCGCTCGACCCCCAGGCCCAGGTTCATCACCGGGACGCCGACCCCGTACTCCGCCAGGGCCGAGGGCGAGTAGAGCCCGAAGGTCGCCACCTCGACCCACCCGATCGCCGGGTGGCGGGCGTAGACCTCGGTCTGCGACCCGGGCATGTAGTACTTCGACCGCTTCTCGTCGGGCTGGAACCGGAACTCTTCGAAGCCGAAGGCCCCCAGGAGGGCGGCCGAGACGGCCTTTCCCGCCTCGTTCGTCACGTCCTCGCCCGCCACCACGCACGAGGCCGAGTGGTAGGTCATCAGCCGGGTCGGCCCCTCCTCCTGCTCGCGGCGGAAGCAGCGGTCGACCGAGAAGAGCCGGAGCGGGAGCGGCGCCCGGTCCCAGATCGCCCCGAGGGTCATGAACCAGCCGCTCGTCATGTGCGAGCGGAGGGTCGCGCGGGACGACTCCGGCGCGAGCTCCCGGAACTCTGGAAAGACCTCGTCCATGATCCGGACCACGCACCCGTCGTCCGTCGAGAGGACCCCCGCCAGCTCGTGGGCCAGCTCGTCGCCGTCGATCGTCCCCTTCTTGTAGCCGTGCAGCGTCTCGCGGAGCGCCTCCTCGGCCGGCCCGTCCAGCGGCGCCCCCAGGATCTCGCCGATCCGGTCCAGCCGCTCGCGGGCGATCCCGACGTTCGGGCGGGGCAGGCCCCCCAGGTAGAAGACCCGGTCGAGCACGGCCATGGCCTCGGGCCCGAACTGCCGGTAGACCTCCGCCTCCTCGACGATGATCGGGTTGGCGTACTCGGAAAAGCCGATCGCGAGATAGGCCTCGCGGAGGCGCTGGATCGTCTCGAAGACCGGGTGGCGCGCGCCCCGCGCATACGCGAGGCGCGGGTACCGCTCCGCCGAACCCGGCGGCGTCACCACGGACGGCCCCGCGTGCCACGCGCCCTCGAAGTCGCACCTCGACCGCTCCCTCCACTCCTCGACGTTGAACCTCATGCACCTCGCTCCAGCAGGACTACGCGGCTCGCGGCGTTCTCGTCCGCCACCCGGAACCCGGCGTGCCGGGCCACCTGCTCGGCGAACCCCCGGACCCGCTCGTGGGGCGGCATGTGCGCCGCCGTGAGTCGCTTTCTACTGTACCCGAGGTGCATATAGCCTTTGACCTCGACAAATGTCGGGGCCGACTCCGCGACCATCGCGCCGTATCCCGCCGGGTCGTGGTCGTTCAGCCCGGCGACGAGCGTGACCCGGATCGCCGACCGGCGGGAGCCGAGCAGGGCCAGGCTCTCCTGCACGAGGTCCCACGAACCCGGGTCCGCCGGGCGGCAGACGCGGCGGTAGGTCTCCCCGTCCGGGGCGTCGAGCGAGACGTAGGTCTGGAACGGCCGGCAGCGGGCGACCACCCAGGGGCGCGTCCCGTTCGTGACCAGGAACGTGGTCATGCCATCCCCGGCCATCAGCCCGATCAGCCGGGGGAGGTGGGAGTACAGCGTCGGCTCGCCCGCGAGCGAGATCGCCGCCTGGCGGGGGTGGGCCGCCTCCTCGAACCGTTCGGGCGGGACCTGGACCTTGTAGCCGGCTAGCGCCTGCTTCTGGAGCCGCGGCAGCGCCCTGAAGAGGGCCTCGGGGGAGAGCTCGACCTCCTCGACCGGCTCGTGCTCGAACGAGCGCCAGCAGAAGAGGCAGCGCTGGTTGCACCGGAGCGTCGGGGTCATCTGGACGCAGCGGTGGCTCTCGATCCCGTAGAACTGCTGCTTGTAGCAGGCCTCGCCTCCGCCCAGGGCCCGGCGGGCCCAGAGGCAGGGCTTGACCGCCGCCGTCGAGCGGGGGTCGACGAAGAGGTAGCCCTGCCGGGCGAGCGCCTCCCGGGCCGGGTCACATGGACGCGAGGGCATCGATCCCCAGGGTCTCGAGGGCCTCGCCGAGCGTGTTCTGCGCCGCCCGGACGAGCGTGAGCCGGGAGTCGCGGGTCGTCCCGGCGGCCCGGAGCACGGGCTCGAAGTGGTAGAAGGTGTTGAAGAGGTCCGCGAGCTCCCGGGCGTAGGTCGCGAGGAGGTGGGGGCGGAGCTCCCCGACCACCTGCTGGACGAGGGCGGGGAACCGCGCGATCTGCTTCGCGAGCGCGACCTCGTGGGGGGAGCCGTATTCGAACGCCTCGCTCCAGGCGCCGGCCTTCGCCAGGATCGAGCAGGCCCGGGCGTGGGCGTACTGGACGTAGGGACCGGACTGCCGCTCGAAGTCGAGCGCGGTCGTCCAGTCGAAGACGGTCGCCTTCTCGGGCGAGACCCGGACGATGTCGTACCGGATCGCCGCCCGCGCGACCGAGCGGGCGATCGCCTCCCGCTCCTCCCGGGAGAGCTCGGGCCGGCGGGCGGTCACCTCCTCGAGCGCCCGCCGCCGGGTCTCGGCGATCAGGTCGTCCGACGAGACGAACTTCCCCGCCCTCGTCGACATCGAGCCCTCGGGGAGCGAGACGAACTCGAAGAAGACGATCTCGGGCGCCACCTCGCCGAGCATCCGGAGCGCCGCCTGGAGCGACGCCCCGATCAGCTTGTGGTCCGCCCCGAGCACGTCGATGACCCGGTCCGCGTTCCGCCCCTTCCAGACGTGGTACGCGAGGTCGCGGGCCGCGTACACGCTCGTCCCGTCAGAGCGGCGGAGCACGTAGCGGTTCTCGATGCCATGGGCCGAGAGGTCGATCCAGAAGACCTCGTCCCGGTGGGCCTCGGGCCGGCGCTCGAACCGGGCGAGGAGCCGCTCCATGTCCCCGATCCTGAGGAAGTCCGACTCGTGCACGAAGCGGTCGTGCGGGGCCGCCAGGTCGGCGAGGGTCGACCTGAACCCGTCCAGGCAGGAGGCCACGGCCTCCCGGAACTTCTTTACCGTCGCGGGGTCGAGCGCCTCCACCTGCCGCATCAGGGCGTCGACCTCCGCCGTGATCTCCGGTTCGGCCTCGAGCCGCCGGTTCGCCGCCACGTAGACCCGGGCCGTGTAGTGGTCCGGCTTCTCTCCCTCGCCGGGCTCCAGGCCCAGGTGGTCCATGCCCCAGACCACGATCGCGATCTGCCGGCCCATGTCGTTGACGTAGTACTGGACCTCGGTCGGGTAGCCCGCCTTCCGGAAGGCCCGGGCCAGGGTGTCCCCGATCACCGAGTTCCGGATGTGGCCGACGTGGAGCGGGCCGTTCGGGTTGGCCGAGGTGTGCTCGAGCACGACCCGCCCGGTCCCCGGCGGGAGGGCGCCGTAGCCCGGCGCGAGCGCGGCTCGGACCGAGGCCGCGAGGTACGCGGGGCCGAACGTGAAGTTCAGGTACGGCCCGGTCGCCGCCACCGCGATCCCGTCCGGCTCGAGCCGGCCGGCCAGGTCGGTCGCCAGGTCCTGCGCGATCCGGGCCGGCGCCTGCCGGCGCTTCCTCGCGAGCCCGAACGCGACCGTCGAGGCGAGGTCCGCGTGGTCCCCGCCGTCGGCGAGCAGGACGTCCTCCTCGCCGGTCGCCTCCCGGAGGATCGCCTCGACCCTGGCGCGCGCCTCGAGGAACATCAGTAGCCCGTCCTGTAGCGGAGGAGGGCCGCGATCCCGCCGAAGGCCGTCATCAGGATCGAGCCCTCCTCGAAGTCGTCCGAGATGATCTCGACTCCGGCGCTCGACTGGTCGGCGAACGCGGTCAGCTCGTCGATGATGTCCGACTCCTCCTCGAGCGCGAGCGGGGCCGAGCAGGACGGGCAGGCGCCCGTCTCCCGGTCCGCCGTTCTCTCGCCGGGCCGGGCCTTGACCGTCCGCTCGTCCGCGTACCCGCAGGCCTCGCAGCGGAGCCGCTGCCGGACCTCGCGGAGGCCCGCGGAGAGGAGGAGGGTGTCGACCGCCCCGATCTCCAGGTTCCGCCGGACCGACTCCTCGCCGTAGGCCGCGAGGCCATCGTCTTTCACGAGCTCCTTGAGGAAGCGGGTCATCACCTCCTTCTCTTTCATCACCTCGACGCCGCGGAGCGCGTCCTGGGCGGCGTCCACCAGCTCGGCCAGGCCCGACTCGTTGGTGTAGGCGACGTCGAAGAGCCCGATCACCCGCTTCTGGACCTCGTGGTGGAGGTAGTTCCCGGCCTCGAACTCCTCCTTGGTCGGCGACGGCCCGCCGATCAGCACTCCCTCGAACCGCTCGAAGAAGTCCTTCTCGGCCAGGAACGCGGCGCTCGCCCGCTCCCCGACCTTGACGTAGAACTCGTTGATCGCGATCTCTCGGAGACGGGCGAACCGGACCGAGGACTGCCCGCCCTTGCGCTGCTTGCCCGGCACGGTCGAGGTGGCGCCGGCCACGGGCTCGATCCGGGCGCCGCGGAGGAAGCCCCAGTAGGCCTCGCGGCGGTCCAGGACGAGGAGGCCGTAGACCGACTTCTCCTCGAGCATGGCGCGGAGCGGCTCGAGCTCGAAGGTCGAGGAGCAGCGGTACATGTAGAGCCCGACCGGCTCGGGCGGCTCCACGATCTCGCACGTCAGGTCGTACTTGTCGCCGCCCCGGTGGACCGTGCCGCAGAAGACGGCCATCCCCCGCTCGGGCGGGCGCTTGTAGTACTTGAGCCGGGAGAGGATCGAGGAGATCGCGGCCTGGACGTTCGAGCGCGTCTGCTTGGACTTGATGTTCGAGCACTGCCCGAACTCGTCGCGGAGCTGGGCGGTCACGTCGTAGATCTGCTTGTCGGGCGGGATGTAGAGCGTGATCAGCTCGGTCCCCGCGCCCTGCTCGGCCTCGAGCCGCTCGAGCGCCTTCTTGAACTCGTAGCGGCGGCGGGCCTCGTCCTTCTCGACCGTCTCCTCCTGCATGCCTCTCCTCGCGTCTTCATATATAGCGTCCCGGGGGCCATAAACCTGCGTCAGCCGGCCGGCGGGGTGCGGGCGCGGCGGGCCCGGCGCGCCTCACCCGAGCCCGCGGTGGACCAGGCAGATGGTCTTCGCGTCCCGGATCCGGCCGTCGCGGGCCATCGCCCGGACCTCGTCCGCGGAGACCCTGACGACCTCGATCTGCTCGTCCTCGTCCGGCTCGAACGCGTTGCTGGGCGAGAGCCCGTGCGCCAGGTAGAGGTGGATCACCTCGTCCGAGAACCCGGGGGTGGTGTAGACGGCGCCGAGCGGCACCAGCCCGGCGGCGGCAAGCCCCGTCTCCTCGATCAGCTCTCGGGCCGCGCAGTCCTCGGGGGACTCGCCCTCCTCGAGCGTGCCGGCCGGGGCCTCCAGGATCCAGTCCCCGATCGCGGCCCGGTACTGCCGGATCAGCACCACCTCGTCCCCGTCCACCGGCAGCACCGCGACGGCACCCCCCGGGTGGACCACCACGAACCGCTTCGTCCCCGAGGGGACCTCGACCTGGCGCTGCTCGACCCAGAGCCGGCGGCCCCGCCAGATCTCGGTCATGCCCCCTCCCGGTACGGGATCGGGTCGTCGAGCCCCAGCGCCCGGAACGCCTCGAGCCGGTAGTGGCAGGAGTCGCAGGTCCCGCAGGCCCGGTCCCCGGCCCGGTAGCAGGACCAGGTCAGGTCGTACGGGACCCCCAGGCCGAGCCCGATCCTGAGGATCTCCTCCTTGGACAGCCCGGCGAACGGCGCCTCGAGCCGGATCGAGGTCCCGTCGGCCGTCCCCAGGTCGATCGCCCGCTGGAAGGCCCGGATGAAGGCCGGCCGGCAGTCGGGGTAGCCCGCGTAGTCGAGGGCCTGGACCCCGATGAAGATCGCGTCCGCCCCCCGCGCCTCGGCGTAGCTCGTCGCGATCGCGAGGAGGTTGCCGTTCCGGAACGGGACGTAGGTCCCGGGGAGCCCGGCGGCGGACGGGTCGTGGTCCGCCACGGGGATCGAGGGATCGGTCAGGCTGCTCGCCCCGAAGACCCGGAGGTGCTCGACCGGGATGGGCAGGAACTCGACCGCCCCGAGGGCCCGGGCGACCTCGCGGGCCGCCGCGAGCTCGCGCGCCTCGGTCCGCTGGCCGTAGTTGAGGTGGAGCGCCAGGACGCCGTACCCCCGGTCCCGCGCCACGTACGCCAGCGTCGAGGAGTCCATCCCGCCCGAGAGGAGGCAGACGGCCCGCATCACCGGACCCCGACGAGCCGGTGGAGCTGGACCTGCATCCGCACCGGGAGGTTCTGCTCGAGGATGTAGTCGGCGATCGGGCGGAGGTCCGTCCCCCAGACCGGGGAGACGAAGACCGGGGCCCGGATCCGGTGGGACCGGACCACGCCATCCATGTACTCCAGGTCGGCCCGGTCCGCGACCACGAACTTGACCGCGTCGTCGGTCCCGAGCGCGTCCAGGAACTCGAGCCGGCTCGCCTCTCCCGAGGACGGGCACTTCACGTCCATCGTGATGCTGGCGAAGGCGCGGAGGTTCGACGGGTCGACGGTCCCGTTCGTCTCGATCTCGACCGAGTAGCCGTGCCCGCAGAGCGACGCGAGCAGGGGGACGAGCGCCATGCACTGGAGGAGCGGCTCCCCGCCCGTGATGCAGACGCGGTGCGGGCGCATCCCGGCGATCGCGGCCAGGATCTCGGCGGCGGACATCTCCGTGCCGCCCGACCGCGCGTAGGTCGTGTCGCACCAGGCGCAGGCAAGGTTGCAGCCGGCGAGCCGGATGAAGACCGTGGGCTGCCCCTGCCGCGGCCCCTCGCCCTGGATCGAGCAGAAGATCTCCGAGACCTTCAGCATCGTTCGAGCTCCGCGCAGGCGTTCGGGGACTCCCAGACCCGGATCCGGGTGACGCGGGCCGCGGTGCCGGCCCGCCGGCACTCGGCGTCCAGGTCGTCGGCGATCAGCCGGGCCAGGCACTCGCTCGTCGGCTCCCCGGGGGTCGTGACCACCGGGTGAAAGGCCTCGATGGCGGCCACCATCGGGTCCGCGGCGTTCAGGACGATCTGGTGGTCGAACCGCTGCACGATCTCCTTGATCCTCGCGTAGTCCAGGACGATGCAGCTCGTCGGGTCGGGGGTGCCCTCGATCCAGACCTCGACCTTCCAGCGGTGGCCGTGGAGGTTGTGGCACCGGCCCTCGTAGTGGAGCAGGCGGTGCGAGGCGTCGAACTCGACCTCCTTGTAGATCCGGACGGTCATCACCCCAACCATGGTCGACAGAGAAATATATTATTACCCGGCAGGGGCCAATGATACACCCACGCGGGAACCGGGCGTACGAATTGATATATTCGCTCCCGTCGCAGTACTGATCTCAGGATCGGTGGCAGCCGTTCTCGATCTCCATACACACTGAGGCCATCCCATGGGACAGGGCAAATTCGCAGCCAGAAAACTCAAGCGGGACTCGAACCGGTTCCGCTGGAGCGACGTGAACTACGCACGCCGCCTCCTCGGACTCGACATCAAGAGCGACCCGCTCGAGGGCGCGCCCCAGGCGCGCGGCATCGTGCTCGAGAAGGTGGGCGTCGAGGCCAAGCAGCCGAACTCGGCCATCCGCAAGTGCGTCCGGGTGCAGCTGATCAAGAACGGACGCCAGGTCACCGCGTTCGCCGCGGGCGACGGCGCGATCAACTTCATCGACGAGCACGACGAGGTCGTCGTCGAGGGGATCGGGGGCCGGCTCGGCCGTTCGATGGGCGACATCCCCGGCGTCCGGTTCGTCGTGACGCAGGTCAACAACGTCTCGCTCCACGAGATGGTGATCGGCCGAAAAGAGAAGCCGAGGCGCTGATCATGGAGACCGTGGAAGCAGCAAACCCCGGCGAGGAAGAGACCCGGCCCGGCACGCCGCAGCTCCTCTTCAACCTCTACGATGTCGGCGAGGTCGAGATCGAGGACATGGCACTCGATCGCTACGTGAACCTCCATTCGATGATCGTGCCGCACTCCTGCGGCAAGCTCACCGGCGGCGACTTCCAGAAGAGCCAGATGCTGATCGTCGAGCGGCTGATCAACCGGCTGATGCAGACCGAGCACAACACGGGCAAGAAGCAGCTGGCCATCCGGATCGTCAAGGACGCGTTCGCGATCATCGCGCAGAAGACCGACAAGAACCCCGTCCAGGTGCTGGTCGAGGCCGTCGCGAACGCGGGCCCCCGCGAGGAGACCGTCCGGCTCAAGTACGGCGGGATCAACGTCCCCAAGTCCGTCGACACCGCGCCCCAGCGGCGGGTCGACTCGGCGCTCAAGTTCATCACCGAGGGCACCCAGAAGAACTCCCGGGGCAAGAAGTCGGTCGCCGCGGCGCTCGCCGACGAGCTGATCGCGGCGTCGAAGGGCGACATGAGGGCCTACTCGGTCGCGAAGAAGGAAGAGCGCGAGCGGATTGCGAAGTCCGCCCGCTAGATACCGATACCCCTTTTCCGGAACCACTATGGCACGCGGTAAGAAGATGGTGGACCGTGTCACGGAGCTCATGGACAAGCCTGAGCAGATCCGTAACATCGGGATCGTTGCGCATATCGACCACGGCAAGACCACGCTCTCGGACAACCTGCTCGCCGGCGCGGGCATGATCTCGGAGGAGCTGGCGGGCCGGCAGCTCTTCATGGACTCCGACGAGGAGGAGCAGGCCCGCGGGATCACGATCGACGCCTCGAACGTCTCGATGGTCCACGAGTACGAGGGGCGGGAGTACCTGATCAACATGATCGACACCCCCGGCCACGTCGACTTCGGCGGGGACGTCACCCGCGCCATGCGCGCGGTGGACGGCGCCGTGGTGGTCGTGGACGCGGTCGAGGGGACGATGCCCCAGACCGAGACGGTGCTCCGGCAGGCCCTCAAGGAGGGGGTCGTGCCCGTTCTCTTCGTCAACAAGGTCGACCGGCTGATCAACGAGCTCAAGGTGGACGAGCAGGAGATGCAGATCCGGCTCGGGCGCGTGATCGACAAGGTCAACAAGCTGATCAGGGGCATGAACGAGGAGGCCTACAAGGCGGGCTGGCGGCTCGACGCGGCCCAGGGCACGGTCGCCTTCGGCTCGGCGCTCTACAACTGGGCCGTCTCGGCCCCGTTCATGAAGACCTCGGGGGTCTCGTTCAAGGAGGTCTACGAGAAGTGCCGCGCGGGCGAGATGAAGGAGCTCGCGAAACGCTCGCCGCTCTCGTCGGTCCTGCTCGACATGGTCGTGCGCCACCTCCCGGACCCGTTCGACGCGCAGAAGCGCCGGATCGGCGTGATCTGGCACGGCGACCGGGAGTCGCCCGAGGGGAAGGCCATGTACGCCTGCGACCCGAACGGCCCGATCTCGATGATGGTGACGGACATCTCGTTCGACCCGCACGCGGGCGAGGTGGCGACGGGCCGGCTCTTCTCGGGCACGATCCGCCGCGGCGCCGAGCTCTACGTGATGGGCGCGGCCCAGCGGGCGAACCGGATCCAGCAGGCGGGTATCTTCATGGGCCCCACGCGGATCGAGGTCGAGTCCCTGCCGGCCGGGAACATCGCCGCGGTGACGGGGCTCAAGGACGCGATCGTCGGGTCGACGGTGACTTCCTTACGCGAGATGACCCCGTTCGAGTCCCTGAAGCACTACTCCGAGCCGGTCATGACGGTGGCCGTCGAGGCCAAGAACATGAAGGACCTGCCGAAGCTCGTCGAGGTGCTGCGGCAGGTGGCGAAAGAGGACCCGACCCTCGCGGTCACGATCAACGAGGAGACCGGCGAGCACCTGATCGCCGGGATGGGCGAGCTCCACCTCGAGATCATCACGGGCCGGATCAAGCGCGACAAGGGGGTCGAGATCGTGACCTCGCCCCCGATCGTGGTCTACCGCGAGACGCCGGCCGGGAAGGCCACGGCGGTCGAGGGGAAGTCGCCGAACCGGCACAACCGGTTCTATATCGACATCGAGCCCCTGGACGACGAGATCGTCCGGATGATCCGGGAGGGCGAGGTCTCGATGAACCAGCCCGCGCTCGAGCGGCGCGACATCCTGGTCGCGGCAGGGATGGACAAGGACGAGGCCAAGTCGGTGAAAGACATCTACGGCACGAACATGTTCATCGACATGACCAAGGGGATCCAGTACCTGAACGAGACGATGGAGCTGATCCTCGAGGGCGTGCACGAGGCGCTCGCCGGCGGGCCGCTCGCCGACGAGAAGGTCCAGAACACGAAGATGCGGCTCGTGGACGTCAAGCTCCACGAGGACGCGATCCACCGCGGGCCGGCGCAGGTGATCCCGGCCTCGCGCTCGGCGGTCAAGGCGGGGCTGCTGATCGCGGACGACTCGCTCCTCGAGCCGATGCAGAAGATCTCGATCACGGTCCCGACCGACCAGATGGGCGCGGCGACGTCGCAGGTCCAGGGCCGGCGCGGGCAGGTCTTCGACATCACCTCCGAGGGCGACACGGTCACGGTCGTGGGCAAGGCCCCCGTCGCCGAGCTCTTCGGGTTCGCCGGCGACATCCGCTCGGCTACCGAGGGGCGCGCGATGTGGTCGACCGAGTTCGCCGGGTTCGAGATCGTGCCGTCGTCGATGATCAAGGACGTCGTGATGGCCATCCGGAAGCGGAAGGGGCTCAAGGAGCAGCTCCCGCGGCCCGAGGACTACCTCGCCTGATCTTTTTTCCGGACTGTCCTGCGAAACTGTCCCGGAACCCGGGCTCGAGCGGTTCTGCTGTCCCGGGTTCCCCGGTGTCCTTTTTTCCCTGCATGGCGAACGCGGGGACGCGACAGACCTCCGCGCCCGGGGACGGACCCCGGGACCGGAGTTCGGGACGGCCCTGCGGCGTACGCCGGGGGGGGCACCGATCCCCGGTCGGGGGACGGGGAGCCGGCAGTAATCCCCCGTCATGCGCGGTGACAAGGACCGGCGCGGTTGGCGTGAAACCGAAAAAAACGGTGCCGGGGAACTCCCGGCGGATCGGTACGACGAACGACCCGGCTCCGGTTCCGGGGGTGACGTGCGAACGTCCCGGTTCAGGACCCCTCGATCAGTTCCTCGACGATCCCGCGCCCGGCCGGGTCGTCGGCGAAGGCGGTCTCGACCGCGGCCCGGGCGCTCTCGTCCCCGATCTTCGAGAGCGCGGCAGCGGCCATCCAGCGGCAGCACTCGTTCTCCCCGTTCAGGTTCGCGAGCAGCGAATCGAGCGCGCGGTCGTCGCCGATGTGCTCGAGTGCCCAGATCGCCGGGACCCGGACCTGGTAGTCGTCGTGCTTGGCCGCGACCACGAGCACGTCGACGGCCGGCGCGCCGATCCGCTCGAGGGCGACGGCGGCCCGCCACCGGGTCTCGCGCTCCGACGATGCGAGCAGGGTCGCGACCGGGCTCACCGCGTCGTCGCCGTACACCGCGACCGACTGGGCGGCCTCGAGCATCTGGTAGGTCGTTCCCTGGACGAGGCTCTCGACGAGCTCGCTGACGGACTGCTGTTTCTCCATCTCTCCTCTCCTTTTGCCGATTCTTTCGACACAACGACCTCTCTTCCGGGATGTAATGGATTTTTGCCAGACGACGTTGCACGGCATCGATGCCGGGCGATACGAAAAAAAACGGGACGACGGGGTCAGCCCAGGAGGCCCAGCAGGTCGGCGAGGCCGGACGCGACGGCAAGGCCGAAGAGCCCGAGGACCCACGCCACCGTCAGGTAGAGCACGAGGGCGACCACGGCCACGGCCACGGCCTTCCCGGCATCCACCGCGTAGAGCTTCTGGACGCCGATGACGGTCAGGGCGACCGCCCAGAGCTGGGAGAGAAGCCAGCCGACGACCGGGATCCAGCCGAACAGCAGGTACGGGGTCTGGGCGTAGACGGCCACCCGGAACGCGTCGGCGAACTCGCCCCGCCCCCCGAGGGAGTTCGCCCCGATCTGGAGCACGATCGCCCAGATCACCAGGGTGAAGAGCCCCCAGGCGCAGGTGAAGGCCAGGGCCCAGACGAACGACATCAGGCCGTCCTCCGGCCCGGTGCTGATCCCGAGGGCGCTTCCATCCATCACGGAGAACCCCAGGGAGACCATCACCCCGGCGAGGATCGACATCACGGCGAGCAGCAGCAGGTAGTAGACCGCAGCGTCGGCCACCGGCTCGTGCCGGACGGCGTGGAACGTTTCAGCGGGGCGCACGAGGAAGCCGGCGATCTTGGCGGCGAACGATGGTGCCATGCAGTAGCATGCACGAACCCCGATAGAAAGGTTCCGATTCGCTGTTCCAACGGCGATACGGACGGTAAAAGAGTCTCGTGGTCACGGACGGGGTCCACGGTCGCCGGGGGAGAGCGCCACGGAAGAGGCAGGGGGTTCGCGATGGGGCGTCCCGGGACGATGGGCGCTGGCGCGGGCGAGATCAACGGGCCCGCCCGGGTGCGAGCCCGCGCTGCCGCCCGAAGGAGCGTCTTTCCGTGACCCTACTCGACCACCAGGGTCCCCATCCGGTGCGGGCTCGGGACCCCGCAGGCGATCACGTAGCGCCCGGGAGCGGCGGGTGCGGTGAAGGTGTATTCCACGACGGCCGGCCCCTTCACGGGGGCGCCCTCGAAGATCGGGTCGTCCCAGTCCTCGTCGGCGAAGATGGAGACGCTGTGCGTCGTCCAATCACGGTTGTCGAAGACGAGCGTCACCCGGGCGCCTGCCGGGACGGTGAGCGTGGACGGGGAGAACCCCGATTCGGGGTTGGATGAGTCCGCGACGAGCTCGACGGTGACCGCGGGTGGCGGTGTCGCGGTCGCCGTGGGAGACGGTGTCGCGGTCGCCGTGGGGGACGGTGTCGGCGCGGCGGTATCGCCGCCGATGAGCCCCGCCAGGATCGCGCGGTTCGCGGCGGCGTCCGCCCCGAACGCCTCCGAGGAGAGGAGGGCGGCGAAGAGGTCCATCGCCGTCCCGGCCTCCCGGACGACCGCGTCCCGGTCGCCGGCCGTGACCGCGCCGTAGGCGAGCGCGGAGTGCTGCCACCCCCTGGCGCAGGTCGCGAACTCGTCCATGTAGGCCCCCTTCGCCTCCAGGATCGGCACGATCAGGGCCGTGTAATCCGTGCCGTCGCCGAACGCGGTCCCTGAGTAGGAGGCCGCGAGGAGCGTCGACCTCGCGCGTTCGAAGAGTGTGCTCGACGACTCGAAGACCCCGGCCGCCTCGCCGAACCGGGCAGCGGCCGCCGCGTAGTCTCCTTCGTCCATCAGGACGCGGCCCTCGGCGTAGGTGTCCGCCCCCGCGTACATCGCGAGCGCGGCGTCGGCGAGGTCGACGTACGCGGCTGAGATCGACCGGATCAGCGCCAGGTTCGCCGCGTTTTCCGGGTCGTCCACCGCAGCGGCGGCCTCGAGGCAGGCGGCGTACGCCCCCCGCGCCCCGGCCAGGTTCTGCCGGATCTCCCCGACCTCGCTCGCGCTCCAGGCCCGCGCCCAGGAGTCGCCGGCGGCCGCGTAGAGCGTCCGGACGTCGTCGTAGGTCGGGCCGGCGGGCGCCGCGGCGCACGGGGCGGTCGAGAGGGCGAGGGCGATCGCGATCGCGAGGGCGAGCGTCGCCGGGAAAAGGTTGCGGCCTGACATGGCATGGGGATCGCCCGCTGAGGATATAAGCTTTGACCATGGGGGATTCACGGTCCCCCCGGCCCGGACGGTCGGCGATGCAGAGAGAAGAGGGGGTCAGGTGGAGACGACGGTCACCACCGGGAGCGGCCCTCCCGAGCTCGAGAAGATTCCGAAGAGGGCGAAGAGCGCCACCCCGATCACGACGGCCAGGATCACCAGGATGAGCAGGATGATCCCGATCGCGATCACGACGGCGATGATGGCCCGCCCGGTGTCGAGCTCGTGGAGTTCGCGCACCCCCAGGACGAGCAGCACCACGGACCAGATAAAGAAGACCAGGCCCAGGATCCAGCCGATCACGGGGATGATCACGAGCCAGCCGAGGAGCATGGACGGGGTCAGGGAGTAGACCGACGACTTGAGCGAGTCGGCGAAGTCCCCGCGGCCCCCCGCGAACCGGGCGCCGACGTGCAGGAAGACCGAGAGGACGATCAGCACGACGATGCCGCCGATAAACGCGGCGACCAGGCTGCCGACGAAGTCCAGCGCCCCGGTGGTCGCGCCGATGCCGAAGGTGGACTCCACCGACTCGACGGCACTGAACCCGAGGACCGAGAGGACGGCGGTGATGAGCGCGTTGATCACCAGCAGGACCAGGAAGTAGATCCCGGCGTCGACCACCGTCTCGTCCCTGGCATCGCGGAACGTCCCGACGGGCCGTAGGATGAAGCCGACGAGCTTCTCTGTCAGCGGGATAGCCATATCCTGAGCATGGGAATCCATCAGATATAAGGCCGCGCCCCGCCGGATCCTGCCGAATCCTTGATAAACCCCCGCCGCGATCGGTTATCCATGGAGAAGCGTTCAGTCCAGTCGGGAGTCCCCGGCATTCTCAGGCCGTTCAGGGAGTATCTTACGGGGCTCGGGCTCGTCGAGGGCGACCAGGTGGTCTACATCGGCGTGCCCGGGACCTGCACGCCGTTCGTCGAGCTGCTCGCGTTCGCCACCCGGTCCCTCCCGGTGACCCAGATCTTCGTGCCCGGCGTGGACGAGTCCGGGGCCCGCCGGCTCGAGCCGGTCCCGAAGGTCGGCATGCAGCCCGCCGGCCCGGCCGATACCCTGCATCCCCGCGTCATCGTCGTGATGGGCGGGCTCGCGATGGACAACAGCGGCGTCGAGGTGGAGCAGGTACTCGCGTTCCTGGACCGGTACCCGACGGCGCAGCTCGCCGGGGTCTGCTTCCAGAAGATGTTCGAGAAGGCGGGCTGGTGCGAGCGGGTGCCGTTCGAGTTCATGATCGATGCGGCCATCGACCCGGTCGAGGTCTGGAGCGACTGAGAGGGGGTCCGGCGCCGGGGCACCCGCAGCACAAAGCCAATTAGCCCGCGGGCCCCACTGATCTCGGGTTTTTTGATGCGGACGCCGATAGCAAAGGTCACCCCCGGGCTCGAGCACGCGAAGGTCGTCGGGTTCGTCCACGAGATCCGGGACCTCGGGGGGCTCACGTTCGTCCTCCTGCGCGACCGGACCGGGATCCTGCAGGTCACGGTCCCGAAGAAGAGGGTCCCCCCCGGCGTCGCCGAGGCCGTCCGCTCGGTCTCGCGTGAGTCGGTGGTCGTGGTCTCCGGGAAGATCGCGGCGACGGAGAAGGCGCCCGGCGGGCGCGAGCTCGTCCCGAGCTCGTTCGAGGTCGTCTCGCGGGCCGAGTCGCCGCTCCCGCTCGACGTCGCCGAGAAGGTGCCGGCCGAGATCGATACCCGCCTGGACGTCCGGTTCCTCGACGCCCGGCGCCCGCGGATCGCGGCCATCTTCGAGGTCCGGTCCGCCGTCCTCCACGAGGTCGCGCGGTTCCTGCACCGGCACGAATTCGTCCAGATCACGACCCCGAAGATCGTCGCCGCCGCGACCGAGGGCGGGACCGAGCTCTTCCCGATCGCCTACTTCGAGAAGGAGGCCTTCCTGAACCAGTCGCCCCAGCTCTACAAGCAGATGATGATGGGGGCCGGTTTCGAGAAGGTCTTCGAGATCGGGCCGATCTTCCGGGCCGAGGAGCACAACACCACGCGCCACCTCAACGAGGCGACCTCGATCGACGTCGAGGCCTCGTTCGCCGACCAGGAGGACGTGATGCACCTCCTCGAGGACCTCGTCTCCTCGTGCTACGGGCACGTCGCGGCCACCTGCGCCGACGCCCTCGGACGGGGAGGGTTCGAGCCCCTCGACGTCCCGCGGACCCCCTTCCCGCGCCTCCCCTACACCGAGGCGATCGAGATCGCGGCCGACGGGATCGAGGAGCCGATCGGGTTCGGCGACGACCTCTCCCCGGCGGCCGAGAGGGCGATCGGCGAAGAGATGGGCGGGCACTACTTCGTCGTGGACTGGCCGACCGCGATCCGGCCGTACTACGCGATGCCGTACGACGACGACCCGTCCCTGTGCCGGGCGTTCGACCTGATGCACCCCCGGATGGAGCTCTCGTCGGGGGCCCAGCGGGTCCACGACCACGAGATGCTCGAGCGGCAGCTCGTTGCCAAGGGGCTCGACCCGGCCTCGTTCGAGTTCTACCTCCGGCCGTTCCGGTACGGGATGCCGCCGCACGCGGGCTGGGGCCTGGGGGTCGAGCGGTTCGTGATGACGATGCTCGGGCTCTCCAACGTCCGGGAGGCCGTCCTCTTCCCGAGGGACCGGCACCGCCTCGTGCCATGAGCCTGCCGCCGGTCCTCCTGCCGACGACCGTGGTCGGGTCCTACCCGCCGGTCGAGGGGCGGGGACTCTGGTCCCGCCTGGACCCCCACCGGGCCGCCCGCGAGACCGCGGTCTCCGACCAGCTCCGGGCCGGGGTCGAGATCGTCTCGGACGGCCAGGTCAGGGCGGACATGATCTCGGCCTTCGCCGGGCACCTCCCGGGGGTCCGCGACGGGAGGGTGATCGGCCGGATCGAGCCCCCGGCACGGCCGATCACGGTCGAGGACACCCGGTACGCGCTCTCCGTGGCCCCGTTCGTGAAGGGGATCCTGACCGGGCCCACCACCCTCGCGCACGCGCTCCACCTGGACACGCGCGTCTACCGCGACCGGCAGGACCTGGCCCTCGACCTGGCGGCGGTCCTCGCCCGGGAGGCCCGGGCGCTCGTCGGGGAGGGGGTCTGCATGCTCCAGGTCGACGAGCCGATCCTCTCGACCGGCGCCGCCGACCCTGCCGCGGCCGGGGAGGCGATCGGGCGGATCGCCTCCGGGCTCTCGGTCCCGGTCGCGCTCCACGCCTGCGGCCCGGTCGGGGAGATGATCGACGACCTGCTCCGGTACCCCGTCCAGGTCCTGGACCTGGAGTTCGCCGGGCACCCGGGGAACCTGGAGGTCGTGGCCGCGCGGGAGCTCGGCGACAAGCGTATCGGGCTCGGCGCGGTCGTCTCCTCCTCGGACGAGGTCGAGACGGTCGGGACCATCCGCGCCCGGGTCGAGCGCGGGGTCGCGGCCTTCGGGCCCGGGCGGCTCCTGGTCGACCCCGACTGCGGGCTCCGGATGCGGTCGCGCGAGGCCGCCTTCGCCAAGCTCTCGCGGATGGTCGAGGCCGTCCGCGAGGTCCGGGCGGAGCTCTGAGGAGGGGCCGGCCGGACCCGTGGCATGACCCGCGACCCGGACGCCCCCCTGCACCTGGCGGTCCACGCCGTGATCCCCGACCGGCGGGGCCGCCTCCTGCTTCTCCGCCGGTCGGAAGGGAGCCCGTACAACCCCGGCCGGTGGGAGTTCCCCGGCGGGAGGATCGAGCGGGGCGAGGGGGTCCGGGACGCGCTGGTCCGCGAGGTGGGCGAGGAGACCGGGCTCGCTGTCGGGCCGGGCCGGCTCCTCGGCGCCGGAAACGAGGAGCGGCACGAGGGGCGGGTGGTGCACCTGGTCATGGCCGTCGTCGCCAGCGACGGGGAGGTGGCGCTCTCGGAAGAGCACGACGCCTTCCGGTGGGTGACCCCGAAGGGGCTTTGCGAGCTCCCGCTCACGGACTGGATGCAGGCGTGGTACGCGGGACAGGCGGGGTGACGGAGGAGGGCCGCGGCGCTCAATTCTCCTCTTCTTTGCCCTCGGCGCGGGGGCGGTTGAAGAGCTGCCAGTACGAGCCGATCTCCCGGACCGTCTCGGCGAACCGGTCGAACTCGACCGGCTTGACGATGTAGCTGTTCGCCCCGAGGCCGTAACTCATCGCGACGTCACGCTCCTCGGCCGACGACGAGAAGACCACCACCGGTGTCTCCCTGAGCTCCGGGTCCTCCTTGATCCGGCGGAGCACCTCGAGCCCCCCGACCTTCGGCAGCTTCAGGTCGAGCAGGATGACGCGCGGCCGCATCCCCTCCTCGAAGAGGGTGTCGAGCGCCTCCTGGCCGTCCCAGACGACCCGGACCCGGTCGTGGATGTTCGACCATTCGAAGACGTGAAGGATCAGCTCCACGTCGTGCGGGCTGTCTTCAACCAGCAGAATGTCCTTCTCCGCGTGCATCTCCATCTCCATTCTCTTCTCCGAGCGTGAAGTAAAAGGTTGTTCCCCGGTCCTCCTCGGACTCCACCCAGATCCGCCCCCCGTGCCGCTCGACGATCCGCTTCACGATGGCGAGCCCGACCCCGGTGCCCTCGTACTCGCGCGCGTCGTGGAGCCGGTGGAAGACCTTGAAGAGGGTCCCGGCGTACTTCTGGTCGAACCCGACCCCGTTGTCCCTGACGAAGAAGATCTGCTCGCCGTCCCTCTCGACGGACCCGATATCGATCTCGGCGACCTCGCGGGCCCGCGTGAACTTGAGCGCGTTCCCGATCAGGTTCGAGTAGATCTGCTTGACCAGGGCCGGGTCGCCGCGGCAGGAGGCCAGGCCGGCGGTCGTGATCCGGACGTCCCGGCCCTGCCGCTCCCCGCCGAGCTCCCCGAGCACCTCGTTCACGAGGTCCGAGAGGTCGACCTCCCGCAGGTTCATCGACTGCCGGCCCATCCGCGAGAAGTTGAGCAGGTCGTCGATCAGCCGGGCCATCCGCCGCGCGTTCTCGCTGATCTGCTCGAGGTACCGCCGGGCCGTGTCGGAGAGTTCGGGCCGGTGCTCGTTGAGCAGGATGTAGGTGTAGCCGTCGATCGCCCGCAGGGGGGCACGCAGGTCGTGCGAGACCGTGTAGGTGAACGACTCGAGTTCCCGGTTCGTGGCGGCGAGATCCTCGGTCCGCTGGCGGACCCGTTCCTCGAGATTCTCGGTGAGCCGGCGGTTCTCGCCCTCGGCCTCTTTGAGGCGCGTGATGTCGTTGCCGATGCAGAGGATCCCGAGCGGGGTGCCGTCGTCGTCGTGGATCGCCCGGTTGGTCCAGGAGACGAAGACCCGCGACCCGTCCTTGCGCATGTTCTCGTTCTGGTTGATCGTGTACTCGCTGGGGTCCCGGCAGATCCCGTGCACGATGTCGCCGACCGGGTTCCCCTCCTCATCGGTCTCCGGCACGATCGTCCCGATAGCGTCGCGCCCCAGCAGCTCCCCCGGTTCGTACCCGAAGAACTGCTCGGCGTACTCGTTCACGTACCAGATGCCGCCGTCCGGGCCGAGCCGGAGGATGATCGAGTTCGCGTCCTCGACCAGCTGCCGGTACTTCTCCTCGCTCTCCCTGAGCGCGATCTCGTTGAGTTTCCGGTCGGTCACGTCCTGGCCGACCGCGTAGTACGCGCGTACGTGCCCGTCGACCGGGTCGCGCACGGGCATGGTCCGGTAGTTGAACCACCGGGTCTCTCCGCCGCCCGCGAGGACCCGGAACTCGCTCTGGTGCGGCTCGTTCGCCTCGATCCGCCGGAGGTGCTCCTCGAAGAGCCCCCGGTCGTCGGGATGGACGAGCGCGCTCCATTCCTCCGGCGTGCGGGACGGCCCGGACATCTCCCCGGTGACCGGGCCGGGATTCCCGGACTCCCAGACCCGCCTCCAGCTGCCGTCCGGCTGCCGCTCCATGCTGTAGGCGTAGTCGGAGACCAGGTCGAGGGTGCGGCGGTAGCGGTCCTCGCTCTCGGAGAGGCTGACCTGGTGCTGCCGGAGCTGCTCGATCGTCCCCTTGAGTTGCCCGACCATCGAGGCGATCGAGGTCCCGAGCACCGAGAACTCCCGGGTCTGGCTCGGCGCGACCGGGTGGTCCAGGTCTCCCTGCGCGATCGCGTCGACGTCCCCGACCAGACCCCGGATCGGGCTGGTCAGCCGGTTCGTGACGAAGTTCGCCGTCAGGAGCCCGAGCAGGAGGGCCAGGAGCGCCGCCATCCCGTGGTAGAAGACGAGACCGGTGAGCGCCTCCTGGATCGGGCGGGGGTTGAACGTCAGCTCGAGGACCATCGAGAGGTCCGAGGCGTAGTCCTCGTCGAAGAGGTCCACGTAGCGGTAGACGGTCTTTCTCCCCGTCCCGGGCTCGAGCATGGAGAACGAGGACTTCGAGGCGACCACCCGGTCGATCCGCTCCAGGAACTCGTCGTCTGGCTTGAAGCTCTTGTTGCCGACCTGCTTCCCGTAGACTGTGAAGACCCGGATATCCTCGACGTAGGGGTTCAGCGCCTTGACGTCCTCGATCGTCGCGGTGTACTGGAGCTCCTGCCGCTGCTTGCGGAACCTCTCGCCGATCAGCCCGAGCTCTAAGACGTACCGCCGGTCCGGGGTCGGCATGTACGCGTACTTGCGGAGGATGGACGAGTCCGCCTCGCGGACCACGCGATCGGGGAAGAAACCGCCCTCGGCCCGGATCATCGCCAGGTAGTCGTCCAGCCCCCACTCGGCGCCGAAGTCGAGGTCCTGGTCCGGGGGGTAGGTCGTGAACTCGACCATGTTCGACTCGTTGATCACGTAGAGGTCCATCGTGTCGCCGAAGACCTCGTGCTTGAGCCGCTCGAGGTCCAGAGCCGCCGGATCGCGCCCGACCCGCTCGTACTCCGCGACGAACTGCTCGAGCCCGTCCTGCATCTGGACGTTCAGGGTGTCGTCGAAGAGCTTGAGCCCCTTGTCGACCAGCTCGATCGCGTTGACCAGGTCGGTCTCGGTCTGGTCCTGGATCAGCGCCTGGTGGTCCCGGAGGTTCCGCTCCGCGATCGCGTAGTCCACGACCGTGATACCGACCAGGACCAGGACGATCAGGGCGACGATCGAGACGAGCAGTATCTGCGAGAAGGGACGGGGACGCAGGGAGAGCGGCATGTCACCCCCAGTTCGGCTGGGAACGCATGCAACTCTATCCGGTGGGCCAAAAAAACTTCCGATCGGCCCCGGCGAGGCGCTGGAGCGGATCCGCGTCAGTTATTTATGCCTGGCCGCGATGCTATCTCTTATGGGTCTCGAAGAGGATCGCGCGATCGCCCGCAAGATCAGGACGCTCCTCAAGGCGCACCCGAAGGGGCTGATCATCACCGAGATCGCCCAGCGGCTCGGGATCAACCGGAACTCGGCCGCGAAGTACCTCGAGATCCTGCTCTTCACGGGGCAGGTCGAGATCCGGCAGGTCGGGATGGCCAAGGTCTACACCCCGTCCGCGCGGGTCTCGCTCTCGGGCCTGCTCCGGTTCGCGCGCGAGCAGATCGTGGTCGTGGACGACGAGGGGCGGATCATCCAGGCGAACGACAGGCTGCTCGACGTCTGGCAGATCCCGCGCGAATCGCTGATCGGGGAGCGGTTCGACCGGGTCGAGGTGGCGCCGCTCCGCGGGCTCACGCTCCCGTCGCTGCCCGGCGGCGGAGAGGCCGAGCGGCGGGACATCACCTTCGAGCACGGGGGGAGAACGGTCCACTGCCGGGTCTCGATGATCCCGACCGTCTTCGAGGACGGAGGGAGCGGCTGCACGGTGCTGATCGAGGACACGACGGCCGAACGGGAGTACGAACGGCAGCTCGCGGAGAGCGAGGCCCGGTACCGCGCCGTGGTCGAGGACCAGACCGAGATGATCGCGCGGTTCACCCCCGACAACAGGGTCACGTTCGCGAACGAGGCCTGCCGCCGGTTTTTCGGGCTCGACGGAGACGACCCGCTCGGTCGCCCCATCCCCGGTTCCCTCTTCGATCCCGGCGACCTGGCCAGGGTCCAGGAGACCATCGCCCGCCTCTCCCCGGATGCGCCGATCGCGCACCACACCTACCCCGTCACCCTGCCGGGCGGGGAGCGGCGGTGGCTCGACTGGACGACCCGGGGGCTCTTCGACGCCGACGGGAGACTCGCCGAGGTCCAGGCGGTCGGGCGTGACGTGACCGGGGAGCACGAGCGGCAGCGGCAGCTTCAGGTCATGGCCGCGGCGATAGCGGGCTCGATCGACGGGATCGCGATCGTCGACATCGACCAGCGGTTCGAGTACGTGAACCGCGCCTTCGCGGCGATGTTCGGGTACGACGCCCCGGCAGACCTGGTCGGGAGCGGGTTCCGGGACCTGGTCCGCCGCGGGCTCTCCGAAGATACGACGGTCGACGAGATCTGGACCGGGCTCCTCCGCGACCGGCAGTGGTTTGGCGAGGTGCGCTGGCGGCGGCGCGACGACCGCCCTTTCACTGCCCAGGTCTCGGCCTCCGTGGCCGCCGACGGCTCGGGGCAGCACCTCGCCGCCCTCTTCTCGGTCATCGATATCACCGAGCGGCGGCAGACCGAGGAGGCGCTCAGGATGAGCCGCGAGAAGCTCCAGGAAGCGGTCGAGTTCATGCCCGACGCGACCTTCGTCGTGAACCGCGAGCGCCGGGTGGTCGCGTGGAACCGGGCGATGGAAGCCCTGAGCGGGGTGAGCCGCGAGGAGGTGATGGGGACGCACGACTACGGGCGCGGGTTCACCCGGTTCGGCGGGGTGTTCCCGGTCCTGGTCGACCTCCTGGGCCTCTCGTCCCAGGAGCTCGCCCGTACCTACCCCGGGGTGCGCCGTTTCGGCGACACCCTCTACTACGAGACCGCCGTCCCGTCGCTCAGGGGCGGGCGGGGCGGCTACCTCTGGGGGAAGGCGTCCCCCCTCGCGGAGCGGGGCGGGAGCGATATCGGGGCGATCCAGACCCTCCGCGACATCACCGACTGGAAGCGGGCCGAGGAGGCCTACCGGACGGCCGCCGAGCACAAGCGGGCGGCGGAGACCCCGGATGAAGAGCACGGGAGCCCGGCGTCCTGACGCCCCCCCCCGGCCCGCCGCACGTTCAAATATCATGATCGCCCTATCGTTGTAAACGCGTTCACCTGCGACCATCGAGGTGCCAGACCAGTGTTCAACCGGATTGTAGCGGCCGTCGACGCATCCGAGACCGCCGAGGAGGTCCTCGAGGTGGCGATCGCGATCTCCAAGAAGTTCGACGGGGAGGTCCACGTCGTCCACGCCGTCCACGGGGGGGTCCTCGCGGGCTTCCTCCGGGACGAGGACGAGGACGAGGGGGGCGTCATGGGCCCCGACGGACCGATCGAGGAAGAGGACGAGGACGACCCGGAGTCGGTGGCCCGGCGGATGCGCCAGCACGCGGAGATGCACGGGTCCGGGATCACGCTCCACCTCCCCGAGGGCTCGCCGGGCGAGGAGATCGTCCGGGTGGCCTCGGAGGTGCACGCGGACCTGGTGGTGCTCGGGGTCCGCGGCAAGAGCCTGGTCCGCCGCCTGCTCGTCGGCTCGGTCTCGGGCTACGTGATCGAGAACAGCCCTGTCTCGACCCTGGTCGTCAAGCCCGGGCCATGAGCCGGTCGCGCGAGAAGACCGCGGCCCCGAATCGGACCAGGAGGACGTCCACCCCGTAGATGGCCAGCCCGATGAGGAAGAGGACGGGGAGCGAGAGCATCAGCAGCCCCGAGCCCTGCCCCACCATCAGGGCCACGATCACGAGCGAGAGCAGGCCGCTCACCTGGTTCGCCTCCAGGACAGTCTCGACCCGGGTCGAGACCAGGACCGAGGCCGAGACCCCGAGGAGCGCGACGGCCGGCCCGACCCAGGCCGCGAGCGCGAGCGCCGGGACGGTCGGGAACCAGGCGCCGCCGACGATCGGGGCCGAGACCAGGTTCACCATCACCGCGTAGAGCGCGAAGTTCAGGAAGGCCGCGGCGACGGCCGGCACGAACCCCGCGAGCACCTTGCCCGCGTAGAGTTCCAGGTCGGTCGCGGGCAAGAAGAGGAGCCCCTCGAGCGTGCCCCGCTCCTTCTCGCCCACGAACGACTCGGCCCCGACGATCGAGGATACCATCAGGGGGATGATCAGGAAGAGTGGCGCGAGGAAGTAGCCGAGCATCAGCACGACCATGCGGGAGCCGATCGGGAGGTCCTGCTGGCCCGGCGGCAGCAGTCTCGTGAGCTGCTCGAACGGGCCGAGATCCCCGCCCGACGGCCCGGCCGCGAACGGGAGGAGTCCGATCAGGAGCGGCATCCCGACCGAGAAGAAGACCGAGAGACCCAGGATCGACCAGGTCGCCATCCGGTTCTTCCTGACCTCGAGCAGATCCTTCGCCGCCACCGCCCGGACCGCGCGCCAGTTCACGCCGCCGCCTCCTGGAGCGCGAAGTAGACGTCCTCGAGCGTGTGCTCCCGCCGGCCGGCGGCGACCACCCGCCCGCCGGCCCCGACGGCGGCCCCGACCGCCGCCGCGAGCGCTTCGTCGTCGGGGGCCGCGAGGAGGAGGTGACGCTCCCCGCGCTCCTCCACCGTCACGCCGGGAACGGCCCCGACCTCGCCGGCCACCGCGTCGGAGACCGGGTCCAGGAACGAGAGGGCGACCGGGGAGTCGGCGAGCAGCCGCTCCGAGAGCTCGCGGACGGTGCCGAGCGCGACGAGCCGGCCTTTCGCGAGCACGCCGACCCGGTCGCAGAGCGCCTCGGCCTCGACCAGGCGGTGGGTGCAGAGCACGACCGTCCTGCCCTCCTCCCGGAGGCCGCCGACCATCTCGTGGACCTGCCGCGAGGCGGCCGGGTCGAGCCCGGCGGTCGGCTCGTCGAGAAAGAGGAGCTCGGGGTCGTGGACGAGGGCGCGGGCCAGGGCGAGCCGCTGCTTCATCCCCTTGGAGAACCCCCCGACCGGCTCGTCGGCGCGGTCCGCGAGCGAGAACCGGGCGAGGAGGTCGTTCACGCGGCAGGCGACCTCGGGGAGGGGCACGCCGAAGACCTCGGCGGCGAACCCCAGGTTCTGCCGGGCCGTGAGCCGCCCGTAGACCGCCGGGGTCTCGGTCAGGACCCCGCACCGGCGCCGGACCCCGGGGCCGTCGGTCCACGGGTCGAGCCCGAGGACCCGGGCCGAGCCGGCGCCGGGGAGGAGGACGCCCGCGAGGAGCCGGATCAGGGTGGTCTTGCCCGCGCCGTTCGGTCCCAGGAGGCCGAAGACCTCGCCGGCCGGGACCTCGAACGAGACCCCGTCCACGGCCCGCACCGTGCCGAAGGAGCGGGAGAGGCCGTCGGCCGCGATCGCCGTCGCCATGCCGGATGGTGGGCGCGCGGGAGGGAAAAATGCGATGACTGGTGGGGGGTGGTGCCGGGACAGAACCTGCCGGCGCCCCGCACCCTCGGGGACCCGGCGAGACCGGGTGGCTGCCGATGCCGGCATTCGGTGGACCGGGGGACCGTGTCGCTGCGCATCGCCGGGGCGAGAGGCTCGCCGTCACCGCCGCACGCCATCGCCGGTCCCGGGCGGCCCCGCGGGTCTCGCCGGTATGCCCGGGCCGGGGAGCCCTCCACGGTCCTGCCGCGTCCTGGCCCGCGGCTGATGGCGTTCCTCGACGATGCCTCCCGGTTCACCACCCGCAGGGGACTCTGCCCGTCGTCGACGACCGAGGCGGCCATCACGACCCTCGAGACCGGGTTCGCGCGATACGGTGTCCCGAACGAGATCCTGACGGATCACGGCTCCCGGTTCGTCCCGGACCAGCAGGCCGAGACCACGCATCATGCCTTCGGACGGTTCCTGGAACACCATGCCATTCGGCAGACCGTCGCCAGACGGAACCATCCGCAGACGAACGGGAGGATCGAACGCTTTTTCAGGGAGATCGACCGGTTGATCGCGGCAGGCTTTTCCATGGACGATGTCGTCGACCGGCAGAACAGAATCAAACCACATGCCGGTCTGGACTATAAGGTGCCCGAAACGGTCTTCCTTGAACGATTGCCACCGGAACGGATCTTCGGGTACGCACAGGGGTGGTTGTGTGAGTGAAATGAATTCGAGACTCTACACGACCTGTTCAGACCCGGAAGGTTTTTAGCCCGTGTGACAGAGAACCGGGGCCATGGACCACACGAACACGCGGGTCGTTTTCCTGCTCTTTATCGCGGCGGTGCTCCTGCTGCTGGCACCCGCCGTCGGGGGTTCCCCGCCCCTCGCCTGGCAGAACGAGACCGTGGATTCCACGTGGTACGCCGGGAAGTACACGTCCCTGGCGCTGGACGGCGACGGCAGACCCCGGATCAGCTACTGGGACGAGACGAACGGGGACCTGAAATTCGCGTGGCTCAACAGCGCCGGATGGCACACCGAGACGGTGGATTCGGAAGGATACGTCGGACTGTGGACATCCCTGGCGCTGGACGAGGTCGATGCCCCCCGCATCAGCTATTACGATGGTATGAATCACGACCTGAAGTACGCGTGGCGCGACAGCACGGACTGGTACACCGAGACCGTGGATGCGGCAGGAAATGTCGGCGAATACACCTCCATGGCGCTCGACGGTCACAACAAACCCCACATCGGTTACCGCGATGAGTGGAACGGGGATCTCAGGTACGCATGGCACAACGGCTCCGGCTGGGAGATCGAGACGGTGGATGGGGGATCCGCCGGACTCTATTCATCCCTGGCTCTGGACAGCGCCGGCAACCCTCACTTCAGCTACCTGGGCGGTTACGGAGATTACGACCTGAAGTACGCGTGGCGCGACGGCACGGGCTGGCAGATCGAGACGGTCGAATCCGAGGGGGACTTCCGGGAGACCTCGCTTGCTCTGGACGTTTGCGGTTCACCCCGGATCAGTTACTGTTTCAACAAACCCGGCGATTATCTGAACCACGACCTGAAGTACGCGTGGCGCGACGGCACGGGCTGGCACACGGAGACGGCGGATCCGGCGGGCAATGCAGGGATGTGGTCATCCCTCGCGCTTGACCGCGCCGGCGACCCCTGGATCAGCTACCTCGACCTGACACACCAGGAACTGAAACTCGCATGGCACAACAGCACCGGCTGGTATAACCAGACGGTGGATTCGGAGTGTTTCGTCGGGGAGTGGACGTCCCTTTCGCTGGACAGTAACGACAGGCCCCGCATCAGTTATTGCAACGTGACCGGATACAACCTGAAATACGCGTGGGCCGACAGAGCCCCGGCGGTGACGGCAATCCCCGGCGGCGCGGGCGTCCCCACCGACACCGACGGCGACGGGCTCTACGACGACGTGAACGGTAATGACCGCGCCGACTTCGCGGACGTGGTGCTGTACTTCGTCGGGTTGACCTGGATCGCGGAGAACCAGCCGCTCGCCGGGTTCGACTTCAACAACAACGGGCGGGTCGACTTCGCGGACGTCGTCTGGCTCTTCAACGACCTCTGACCTTCTTTTTCCACCCCCTGGTCGCGGGACGGACCCCGTTCCGGAGCGGACCGAGCCGTGCGGGCGCCTGGCGGTTCGACGACGGCGCACGGTCGCGGAAGATCCGGGTTTCACGCGGTCCTGCCAGGATCGGGACGCACCTGCCGTGCCGGGTGAAGACCCTGGTCCGGACCGGCCCCCGGACCCGTCTCGATAACGGCCCGTCCCGGCGAGGGAGGACCGGGAGTGCCCCGCGACCGCCCCCGTTTTTTTGGCGCCGGCAACCGGGTCTGCTCTTCCGCCTCCACCCGTTCGCTGCGCCGGGCTCACGGTCCGGGAGCCCCGGGCGCGCCACCGCATGGACCCGCCCCCCCTCTTCTTTCGGCATGGGACCCGCGCGGTTCACGGGACCGCCCCCCCGTCCGCCGTGCCCGGGCCCCGCCCGCCGGGCCGGCGACGGGTACTGCCGGTCATTATTGCCCGGCGACGTCGGCTGGCAAAAATCCATTATATTCCCCGCGAGAGGTGGGATCGCCGAGAGACTCGGTCAGGCAGGAACAGGAGGAGGAGAGAGATGGAGAAGAAACAGGCAGTGAACGACCTCGTGACCAGGCTCGTGGAGGGGACCACCTACCAGATGCTCGAGGCCGCCCAGGCGGCCGGGGAACACGGCGGGGACGCGGTCGGTCCGATCGCGGCGCTGATCTCCTCGGCCGACCGGGAGACCCGGTGGCGGGCCGCCGTCGCCCTCGAGCGGATCGGCGCGCCGGCGGTCGAGGCGCTGGTCTCGGCCGCCGCGAGCGAGGACTACCTGGTCCGCGTGCCGGCGATCTGGGCGCTCGAGCATATCGGGGACCCGCGCGGCATGGACGTCCTCTACACGAACCTGGAGGGCGAGAACGAGACCTGCCGCTGGATGGCCGCCGCCGCCCTCAGCCGGATCGGCGGGGACCAGGGGAGGACGGCCGTCGACCGGGCGTTCGCAGACGACCCGACGGGCCGCGGCATCGTCGAGGAGCTGATCGAGGGGTCCTGAGACAGGGGGGGGCAGCGTCCCCCGGCCCGTCCCGGGGATCCCCCGGGCGCGGCTCACCGCCGGGCCGGACGTCCCGCCCCGCACCTCTTTTTGAGAGCCGGCTTTTGGGGGATCGCACGCGGCGGCCCCCGTCCCCGGCCGGTACGTCGGGCCCGGGTGGAGGCGGTGGGCGGCGTGCCGCAGAGTGCGGTTCGCGTCCCGGGGAACGCGCCGGTCACCCCGCCGGGCGGTAGCCACGGGGGTACCCGGCGCGCCCGGTCCCCGGAAGGTATATCGAGGATGAGGTCGTCTCCCCGACCATGACGGCGACACCGGCCGGCCCGGTCGCGGGGAGCGGGGAGGTGTCCCGGGGGTCTTCCACGGCGCTGTTGGGGCCGATCACCCCGGTCCAGCTCGCGGCCCTCTTCGTCTTCCTGCTCCTCTCGGTGGTCGACGTCGTCCTCTCGACCTACCTGATCTTCGGCGCGGGGGGCTACGTCGAGAGAAATCCCCTGCTCGCCTGGGCGAGCGGGAGTACCCTCTCCTTCATCCCGGCGGCGATGGGCGTCAAGGCGATCGGGGCCGGGTGGCTCGCCCTGCTGGTCTCTTTCGCGAACCGCTTCTCCACGCTCGCCGGCCACGCGGTGCTCGCCGCGGCGATCGGCACGACCGCCATCGTCCTGCTCGTCATCGCCGCGGGGGCAGTCACGACCCTGCTCGCCGCCGTCGGCATCTGAGGCTCCCGGTCGGGGCTTCCCCGGCCGGATCCCGGGGAAGGGGGGGGTCACAGGTTGTTGAAGAGCCAGGCCACGTCGGCGAAGTCGACCCGCCCGTTCCCGTTGCAGTCGAAGAGGACGACCGGCTCGTTCGCGGCGATCCATGCCATCTGGTTGAAGTAGAGCACGACGTCCGAGAAGTCGGCGCGGGTGTTGCCGTTCACGTCGTCGTAGAGCCCGTCGGCGTCCGTGTCCGTCGGCACGCCGATGCCGCCTGGGACCATCGTCACCGGATTCAGGTCGGCCCACGCGTACTTCAGGTCGTAATTCGAGAAATCGTAGTAACTGATCCGGGGGTTGCCAGCCCCGTCCAGCACCAGCGACGTGTACACTCCCTGTTCTCCGCCCCCGTCCACGGTCTCGGTGTGCCAGCCCGTGCCGTCGCGCCAGGCGTACTTCAGGAGCTTGTTGCCCACGACCGTATAGTCCTGGTAACTGATTCGCGGAGAGCCCGTCCCGTCCAGCGCCAGGGACGGGTGCCTTCCGACAGTTCCTTCCGAGTCCACCGTCTCGGTGTGCCAGACCGTGCCCTCGCGCCAGGCGTACTTGAGGTCCTGGTTCGTCTGGTCGAAGTAGGCGATCCGGGGGTTGCCGGCTGCGTCGAGCGCGAGTGACGAGTACGACCCGACCCATCCCTCCGAGTCCACCGTCTCGATATTCCAGGGACGATAGGGAAAGCCTTCGTGCCAAGCGTACTTGAGATCGCCGCTCGTCCCGTCGTAATAGCTGATACCGGGAACCCCCGTGGAATCGAACCCGAGGGACGAATCGTCCCACCCGTACCCTGCCGGGGCCACCGTCTCGATCACCCAGCTGGAGCCGATGCGGGACGCGTACTTCAGGCGGGTATTGGTCGAGTCGTAGTAGCTGATGCGGGGGAACCGGGACGCCAGCAGCGCCAGGGAGGTGTACATGCCGACCACTCCGTTCGAATCAACCGTCTCGCTGCACCAGCCGGCGCCATCGTGCCAGGCGTACTTCAACGTGGAGAACGTCCAGTTCATGTAGCTGATATGGGGGTTCCCGGCGCTGTCCAGCGCCAGGGAGGTGAACCCCCCGACCTCTCCATCTGAATCGACCGTCCCGGTATGCCAGCCGTCAGCGTCGCGCCAGGCGTACTTCAGGTCGTAATTCGAGAGATCGAGGTAGCTGATCCACGGGGTGGCGTTCCCGTCGAGCGCCAGGGAAGAGTGGCGCCCGACATCCCCCCCGAGTCCACGGTCTCGATCTGCCATGCCAGGGCAGACGCGGTTCCGGGGACGGGCACCAGCAGCAGGGACGCGAGAACGAGCCGCCCCACGATCGCCCGGTTCATGAGCGCATGTCTGCCCATCATCCGTGAAAAAGGTGAGCATGCGAGAGCGTGGCAAGAGGCCCCCGTCACAGTGCCATGCCGACCGGGAGGCGACCACCACCCCGGCATGGATCGGCGCCGACGGGGACGGCAACCCCGGGATCGTGACCCTGTCGCTTCCGCGTGGACTCCGGAGGCAGCCCGTTTCCCCGATGGCGGGGCCGGAAAGAGGGGTCCCGCCTTCCTGATATCCCTGCATCGCGTTCTCGCCAGACCCCCGCCTCTCTCGATCTGGGTTCCTTCGACGCGGACCTATCCGTCGTGGTTCGGGATACCGGCAACCGGCTGGTGTTTTCCGAGAAGTGCTGCGCAAACCCCGTGACTGGTGCATCGACCCGGATCGTCGAAGGCAACGGCGTCGTCGTCTCCCCCGGCGATATCCCGGGGCGGCGACGGAGCACGGGATCGCCGGACGGTAGCTGGGGAGTTGCTCCGGCAGTCGAACAACCGGAAAGGGTTTTTAGTATCGGTACGAAAGGACGGTCCAGTCGATCCGCTGTACTATCAGCACCGCGAATCCCTGCGTGATCGCATTTTCCGTGCTCTCCCCCTGGCTGATCCGACAGAGACGAACCGAATGGTGATGACAGATGTTCGTCAGGACCATTACCACCATCTCCGAGCTCGACAACCTCGTGAGCCTGACACCTGGAGAACGCAGAGGGATGGAAGAGGTATGCGAGACCTTCCCGTTCCGTGTCAACGACTACTACCTGTCCCTCATCGACTGGACGGACGATCGGGACCCCCTGCGCAGGATCGTCATTCCCGACCCGAGGGAACTGGAAGGAGGGGGCTCGCTCGATCCCTCGTCCGAACGAAAGTTCACGAAAATACCCGGGCTCCAGCACAAGTACCGGCAGACCGGGCTCCTGCTCCTCTCCGACGTGTGCGGCGGGATCTGCCGGTTCTGCTTTCGTAAGCGACTGTTCGTCAACCGGGAACGGGAGACCGTGGTGGACGTCTCGGAAGGAATCGACTATATCCGCGCCCACCCCGAGATCACCAACGTTCTTTTGACAGGCGGAGACCCTTTCTCCCTGGATACCCGCAGGCTGGAGACGGTCCTGAAGGAACTTTTCGAGATCGAGCACGTCGGCATCGTCCGGATCGGGACCAAGATGCTGGCCTACAACCCCTACCGGTTCCTCGACGACCCCTCGCTCCCGGAGGCCCTCTCGCGCTTCAGAACGCCCGGGAAGCGGATCTACGTCATGGCCCACTACGACCACCCGGGAGAGATAACGGGGCCGTCGGTGCAGGCGGTGGACCTCCTGCAGCAGTCCGGGGCAGTGGTCGTCGACCAGACCCCGGTCCTCAATGAAGTGAACAGCGATCCCGGCGTCTTCACCGGGCTGTTCCGAACACTGTCGTTTGCCGGCATCGCCCCGTACTACGTGTTCCAGTGCCGTCCCTCGCTCGGCAACCGGTCCTTCCAGACCCCGGTCGAGCATTCGTTCAGGATCGTCCAACAGGCGTGGGCGAGGTGTTCCGGCCTGGCCAAACGCGCCCGGTTCGTCATGTCCCATGCCACCGGCAAGATCGAGGTGATCGGTAAGACGGCGACCCACGTCTTCATGCGCTACCACCAGGCGGCAGATCCTGCCGATGTCGGCAGGACGCTGGTCTACCGGTCAAGTCCCCTGGCGAGATGGTTCGATGAGTATCTGCACCAGCCGGATCATGCCGGGGACCTGTGCTCCCCGGGGGCCCGGAACATGCGGCAGCCCAATTCACCGGTTTTTTCGAGGTTTTGTCGAAAAGCCGGACCGTGCCGGCCGGATCTATCGGGTGGTCCGGGGCAGGCGACATGCCGGCGCTGACCCGGAGCGGGAGCGTGTCACGGGGGCTGCCCGGTCAAAACGGGTGGCCGTCAAGGCGGACCGGGGCGGGGACCCCGTGCTGGAACCCCGGGGGCCGGGAGCCGGGAATCGTCGCGAGATGGCATTCCTGCATCCGGGGGGTGCAGATCGCAGGATAACCACGGATACCGTGGACAACAGGGATTGGGCGTATCTGGACCGTCCGGGAGGGGGGGGGCAGTCTCTGTGCTGACAGCACCGGCCCGTTGATCCATCCCGGGAGAGGATGTCCGGGGCTCGTTCGCCGGCGGGGTCGGGATCTCGTCCGGCCGGATGAACACCGGAATCCGTAACCGTCCAGGATACATTCTGAGCCGTTACCGGGAGCCGATCCCCCGGATCGAGCAGGATGCCGGAAAGATGATGGGGGCGGTTTCGTGAATCTTTCCGGTCCGGGACGAGAGAGGCGACCCCGGCGAGATCCCGGCGATCCCGAGCCCGGCGCGCTGTTAAGCCGTGACCCGACGGCTGGAGAACAGAGCGTCCTCTCCCTGGATGCGGCAGAATATGCACCCAGCGGCCTCGGGGTTCGGACCGCGCCCGCGAGAGCGGGGGGGTCGTCCACGTAACCCGGGACCGCCCGGTGGACCGGGTGAACGAGACGGACGAAGCCTTCTCGTTCGCGTCCTGCGAGCGGCCTGAACCCGGGAACAGGCCGTCCCCGAATGCGTGCGCCTCGCCGGACGCACACGTTCTCGCCCGGATCGGGGGCGTGGATCCGGGCATGCCGCGGATCGCGGTGGACGCGGCTTCTATCGGGTTCCTGACCGAGAGGGGGCCGACCATCGACGCTTCGATGTTCTCGTAGACGGAGCGTCCGGCGCGGGACCCCCGGGCGATCCCGGCAGGAGGCTTCACCCGGTACGCACGACGTCTTCCGTACGGTGCCCGGGGGCGGAACCGGGCCCGGAACCCGGAGGGTGCGATACGTGGAACCCGGAACGGGGATGAGAACGCCAGCCGATCCAGAGAGGCGTGATACCGGGGGGGGCACGACCGCGGTTCGACTGACCGAACGATCGGTCCCGTCCCGGCGGGCACGGTCACGCCGCTCGTTGCCAGGATACCGCTTCGCGTTCCCCGGCAACGCGATCTCGTTCCTGTCCGGCCACGCCGACCGCCCGAGATCGCCAGCGGGGATAGGACCCAGAATCCCGGGCATCGCACCCGGGGCGGATCAGGAGGTGGCCCGGTCGACGGGAGAAGAATCGCGGAGGTACCAGCCGACCAGACGGTTGAAGGCGCCTTCCCCGAGCCTGGAGGCGAGGGCGGCTGCCCGGTACTTCGGGTTGCGGGGCTGGAGTTTCGCTCCCCGGCAGAGGTAGTCGCGGCCCTTCTCGAACTCGCCGGCCCGTACGTACTGGAGCCCGAGCCGGACGCAGTGCTCGGCAAGGACCTCCGGGTGGCCGGCAAAATCGTCGTGGTGGAGATCGAGGATCTGCTCCGTTGCCCGGAGAATGCAGTGGCTGTTGTCGGAGATCCCGCCCTCGGAGAACCGGCAGTCGAGCAGCGGCTCGGCGATGAACCGGAACTGGTAGTCTCTCGAGATCCGGAGAAAGAGCTCCCACTCCTGTTTTCCGGGGAGCCCCTCGAGCCAGGGGCCGGAGGTCTCGAAACAGTCTCGGCGGACGACCGCGGTCGGCGTGGCCACGAAGTTGTTGCGGAGCAGCTCCTCGTGGATCCAGCCGTCGTGGCGTCGCACCCAGGGCAGGGGGACGTAGACCCGTTTCCCCGGCGGGGCGAGGTCCTGCCAGTACCCCGAGTAGACGACGCCAACCTCCCTGCCGGCGGCGGCGAACGCTGCCATGCTCTTCTCGAGCTTCTCGGGGTACCAGTCGTCGTCCGAGTCCTGGAAGGCGATGTACCCGGCCCGGGCCTCGCGGATGCCGACGTTCCGGGCGTGGTTCGCGCCACGGTTCGGGGCGTACCGGACGTACCGGACCCTCGGGTCGGTGACCGAGGCCATCACGGACGGGGTCTCGTCGGTCGAGCCGTCGTCGACCACGATCAGCTCGAAGTCGGTCCAGGTCTGGAAGAGGACGCTCTCGATCGCCCGGGGCAGGATCGCGGCACGGTTGTAGGTCGGCAGCACGACGCTGACCGCCGGCGCTCCCGTCCCCGGCGGGGCCGGGCCGGGCGTCCCGGCACCGGGAGCCGGGAGAGCGGATCGTGCGCCGGAGGCCGGCAGGTCGTCAGGGCCCTCGCCCGGCGTGGTGGCCCCTGCCGGGCTCACCGGGCTCGCCGGGCGCGCTGGCGACCCCGCGATCTCGATCCTGGGCTCCAGAAACGAGCGGTTGACGACCGACTTCGGGTGGATCGTGATGTCATCGGCGATCGTGATCCGGCCATACATGACCGTGCCCTGCCCGATCGAGACGTTCTCCCCGATGATCGGGGCCTCGGCGTCCTCCCCGGCCCGGGTCCCGATGTTGACGCAGGTGTCGAGCCGGCAGTTCGCGCCGACCCGGGCGGCGGAGTTCACCACGATCGTGCCGCGGTGCGGGAGCAAGAGGCCCGGTCCGAAGACGTTCGGCGGGATGGTGAACCCCAGCCGGAGAGAGGCCCGGTGAAGCCGGATGAAGAGCAGGCTCCGGGCCGGGCGGTGGTACCAGGCCCGTCTGCAGTTCTCGTGGTACTCGACGGCCCGGAGCAGCCTCAGGAACCGCCGGGCCCCTTCGCCACGCGGATCCGACCTCCCCGTCGACGCATCCAGGGCGGCCCGGTCGGCCTCGAGGTAGAGCAGGTAGTCGTCCCTGGAGCGGATCGTCATGCCTTCCCCTCCCGGAGAATGGGGGCGGGGCATCCCCCCGCCCGGCGGCCGGCATGTCGACCGCAGGCCCCGCGCCGCAGCCCGCGCCCCTCCCCGGGAAGGCTGAGAACGAAGGACTGCCGCCCACGACATACCTGCTCTCTCGACACGCGCTGAAGGGTCATCCTGCTCCGTCTCAATGTCTTTGCCGGGTGCGGGATGTCGCTCCCCTCCGCTCCCCCCCCGGCGCCGGGGGAAGCCAGCTCGATTCCCGGGGTGCCGCGCGTTCCCTGGTGCAGCCGCGGCGCCGGGAACGTCCGTCCCGGGATGTCCGGCTGGACCGGAGCGGCTCCTGTCGCGCCTCTCGCGGACCGCGGCCGGTTCTCGGTGCAGGCGCACAGAGTTCCATCACCTCGAGCCGTGACAGCGAAACCGGGAGGAAGGGGGGCATCACCATCTTTCCAGGTGCGGACAGCGGGGGTCCGATAATCAGTACAGGGCCCGCAGAGCGGATATATACTCCTGACGGACACGCCCGGGACGCACCCCTGCCTTGGCCAAACGGGGTCCCGCCCGGCCCTGCGCCGGGTCCCGGGGGGTGCAGGACCTGCACGTGGCGGACAGGCGGACCCGGAGGACCACGACGGGTCCATGCACCTGCTGCAGCCACAGCAGACCGGGCCCGTTCCGCGGGGACCGGGCCATGGATGCGGACCACGCCGGGTTCGCCGGCGACCTCCGGTACTCGCTCGACGACGGAGTCCGCCCCGTGACGTACGGGCGGCGGCCACGGGCGGAACGAGACGTCGTGCCGGGCGTGCTTCAAGAGCGGGGACTATCCCCATTCCTGCGCCGCTGGCCGGAGCGCGGGGTTCCCGGCCAGCCGGCGGAGCGGGCCGCCGTCCCTCGCGGCGGCGACGGGAGGTCTCACGGTCCCCCTCCCGGGCGCAGCGCACCTCCCCCCGGTCCGCGGGGCCTCGTCTCAGGTCCCCGCTCCGGGCTGGGTGGTGCGCGTCCTCCCCGGCGGGCCGCGGGGGGTGGAGACGGGCAGGGAGCACGCGCCCGGGCGGAGGTGCCCCTCCACGCTCGTTCTCCCGGAGGAGGGGTTGGGCGTCGACCCGGACCAGGGGTACGGGCGACCGGGGACCGTTCCGCCCCCGGGTGTCAGCGCTCCCCCGGGTCGACGCCGGCAGCAGCGGGCGCCCGCGCACCCGCGAGATCGTGCTCGCGAGGCTGCCCGTGCCGCGGCGCGTGCAGGGCCTCTCGGACGACGGTCCCGCGCCCTGGCCCGTAAACCGGGCCGGCGAAAAAGAGGGGAGATCAGGGTGACACGGGGGCCGGGGAGCCGACCGAGCGGCGGTGCTCGAGCCGGGCCTGGATCCGGTCCATCACCACGAGGGCCGCGGGCATCACCACGATCGCGCCCGTCAGGCTGAAGAGGACCGCGAAGACGGTCGTGACCCCGAAGTTCGAGATCAGGGGGAAGTTCGAGGCGAAGAGGGCCGAGAAACCGGCCGCCGTCGCGAGCCCCGAGACCAGGATCGCGCGGCCGATCCGCTGGACCGAGTGCTCGATCGCGACGAAGACGTCCCCGTACTTCTCTTTCTCCTCGAGAAACCGCTCGAGCACCAGGATCGTGTACTCGGCCGCAACCCCGATCGTCATCGAGCCGAGGACCGCGGTCAGCGGGGTGTACTCCATGCCGAGCACGGTCATGGCGACGGCGTTCCAGCCGACCACCGCGACGATCGGGATCAGCGGCGCGGCCGCGTGGACCTTCCGGTAGACCAGGAGCAGGACGGCCAGGACCCCGACGAACCCGAGCACGGTCATCCGGTCCTTGTTGTTTGCGATGTCGCCGATCAGGTTCGTGAAGAGCGCGAACGACCCGCTGGGCTCGGCCTGGATGCCAACCGGCGGGGAGACGTACGCGAGGTCGGCCTCGAGCTGCCTCTTGAGGGCCGCCTGGACCGGCATGTCCATCGTGGTGGAGCCGAACGAGATCTGCGCCGTGCCGTGGCCCGAGAGGTACGGCTCCTTCGCCGACGCCGGCATGGCGTCGAGCACGGCGCGGAGCTCGCTCTCCGTCGATGGCAGGGTCCCGCCGTGGTACTGGACCACCAGGTCGGCGATGCTGGTCGCGCCGGTCAGCCGGTCGGCGTGGTGCGTGAGCGCGTAGTCCTCGAACTCGAGCATCCACCGGAGCGTGTCCAGGCTGTCGACCCCGTCGCCCCTGACCAGGATCGGGACCGGCGTGGTCGAGCCCATGCTCCGGCTCACCTTCTCCATCTGCACCAGGGCCGGCATGTCCTGCGGAACGAACGTGTTCTCGTCGGTGGAGATCGGGATCGACGGGTCGAGCGCGACCCCGAGGAGGGCCACGAGCCCGACCACGGCGAGGAGGGGGAGGGGGTTCTTCGCGATCCTCACCGAGAGGGTGGCGAGCAGGCGGTCGGGCCCGGTCGCCTGGCGGACCTCGGTGTGGACGCCCTTCGGCCTGTACCCGGTCAGCCGGGCGATGAGGGGGATACCGACGAGCGAGACCGCGTAGCAGGCCACGATCCCGGTGATCGCGACGAACGCGAAGCCCCCGATCATCGGGATGGGCGAGATGAAGAGCGGCGCGAAGCCCATGGTGGTCGCGACCATCGCCCAGAAGACGGCCGGCCCGGTGTTCTCCATCGTCTCTCGGACCGCCACGGGGAGCGGGCCCTTCCGCGCCTCCTCCTCGAGCCGGGCGTGGAACTGGATCGCGTAGTCGACGCCGAGCCCGATCAGGATCGGGAACGCCCCGATGGCGGCCATGGTGATCTTGACCCCCGCGAGCCCCAGGACCCCGAAGGTGATGACCAGGCCGATGCCGACCATCAGGACGGGCAGGAAGCGGTGGCTGACGTACCCGAAGAGGAGGCCCACCGCGCCCACCAATAGCAGCATCGCGACCCCGACGAGCGTGCCCGTCGAGGTCCCCATCTCGGTCCCCATCTGCTGGGCGAACGCGCTGCTCCCGGTCACCGAGACGGTGGTCCCGGGCGGGACGTCCGAACTCGAGACGAGCGACTGGATGTTGTCGAGCGCCGCGGTGCTCTGGTCGAGGGAGAGGCCCTGGTCGAGCGCGACCTGGACCAGCGTGAAGGTGTTGGACGGGACGTACCGTTCGAGCAGGCTCGCGGGGACCTGCGCCTTGACCGCGATCACCTCCGCGGCGGAGGTCGGGACTCTCCCGCCGTTCGCCTGCTTGACCAGATCGGCGATCGAGGCGACCGACGCGACGTGCTGCTGCCTGCGCAGGTCCGACTCGAGCGAGTCCAGGAACTGGAGCTGCTCGACGCCGGTCGAGTCGTCGGACTCGACGAGGATGATGACGGCATCGGAGGACCCGAATGTCGTCGTATAGGTGTTGTAGCTCTGGCCGAAGGGGGTGGACCCGTCCAGGTAGCCGTCCGTCCCGGTCTCCATCGTGATCAGGGTCGTCCCGTAGAGCGAGGCGACGAGCACGACCAGGAGAAGGCCGGCCACGACCTTCGGGTAGCCGTTGATCAGCCCGGCAAGCAGCGTGAATGGGGATCGCATGAGACCTCCTGAGAGAGAACGGGCGGCCGGCCGCGAGGGGCCGGCCGATCGAGCCGTCTAGGCCGAACCCTTCCGGCGGCGATACACGACATACCCGCCCCCGATCAGCAGGGCCGCGATCAGCGCGAGCACGAGCGGGGACCCGAGGAGGCTGCCCCCGGGGGTGACCGTGACGGAGACCTTCATGGTGTCGGAGATCTGGGAGTTGTCGAGCGCGTCGCGGTACCGGACCTCGGAGTCGAGGCCGTACTCCTTCGCCGTCGCGCCCGCGTCGACCGAGACCTCGAACCGGGCTGCCTTCTCCTCGCCGGGCTCCATGTCGCCGAGGAACGCGGTGTCGTCCGAGGAGGTGAACGGGTCCACGGCCGAGAGCCGCGCCTGGGCCGCCGCGACGGGCGCGGCGCCGGTGTTCCGGTAGACGACCTCGAGCACCGCCTTCTCGCCGGCCGCGACCGATGCCGGGGCCGAGACCACGGCGAAGCCGATCTTGCCGCCGACGGGGACACCGATGGTCACGGGCCGGCCCGTCCGGTTGATCCCGTCGGTATCGTCGTAGCTGACCATGATATCGAGGGGATAGGACTGGGCCCCGGCCTCGCTCGAGACGGCGACCCGGTACCGCAGGTGCACGGTCTGGCCCGGCGCGAACGCGCCGACGAACACAGAGCTGTCGACCGGGGTGACCGGGGACTGGCCGTTCCGCGCGACGCGGACGATGGCGTTGGTCGCGGGCTCGGCCCCGGCGTTCTTCACCGTGAGGTTCAGGTAACCCTCGGTCCCGACGTTGAGCGACTCGGTCGTGACGTTCACGACCTCGAGCACGGCCTCGGGCTTCACGGTCAGGGCCAGGGGGATAGTCTCGCGGACCTCGCGGTACTGGTAGTTGATCGAGTCGCCGCCGATCTGCTCGGCCGAGGCGAGGTGGGTGTAGGTGAGGGCCAGCGGCAGTGTGTACGTGCCCGCGGGCGTGCCCGACGGGATGCGGACCATGAAGGTCGCCGGCGCCGCGGCGCCGCCGGGGATGTCGCCGACCATCTGCGGGTCGGACTCGACCGCGATACCGCTCGCGCCGCCCAGGCCGACGGTCAGGGACTTGGCCGTGTTCGGGAGGTCCGTCCGCTCGACGATGGTCGTGCCGACCATCTTCGAGTCGATCAGGCCCGAGTTCTGGACGACGACGTTCAGGGGTACCGTCTGGCCGGCGGGGACCTCGTTCGACCCCGCGATCGAGGCCGAGAGGACCGGGCCGCCCGACGTGTACTTCGCCCCGGCCGCAACCGGGGAAACGATGACGGCAGCGATGAGAAGCGCGGCAACCGCGCACCCGACCGCTGCCCGGAGAGATACACTCGTCTGCATGAGAACTGGCTCCGACGCGATTTACCCATACCCGAATGAGGTCTGGTCATTTAAAAGGTTCGTCAATGTGTAACATATAGATGACGCAGACAATGGCAACACATGACATCAGCGGTTAAATAGGGAGTGGGACAATGGGTACACGATGACCCGCCTCGATGCCGAGCTCGCGCGCATCCGGGAGATCCTCCGCGACCAGCTGCAGGGCATGTCCGTGACGGAGATCGCCGCGGCGCTCGGGAGGAACAAGCACTCGGTGGGGCGGTACCTCGACGTGCTCCGTGCGTCCGGACAGGTCGAGATGCGGACCTTCGGGATGGCAAAGGTCTTCACCCTGGCGAAGAGGCTCCCGGTCGCGTCCATGCTCTCGATCGCGGACGAGCCGATCCTGGTCCTCGACGAGGAGCGGCGCGTCAACGAGGCGAACGACGCCGCCCTCGCCCTCCTCGGGCTGCCGCGGGAGCGCGTAATCGGGCAGCGGCTCGACTACCTCCCGGCCCCCGATCCCCTGGTCCACGACCTTGTCCGGGAGATCGCCCTGGCGGCGGCGGGCCAGGCGACCAGCACCGAGATCCACCTCGAGGGCGAAGACGAGCGCTGGTACTGGTGCCGGGCGATCCCGATGGTCTTCGAACTGGGCGAGCGCGGAGTCGTCCTGGTGCTCGCCGACGTCACCGAGCAGCGCCGGGCGGCCGAGGCGCTCGCGGCGTCCGAGGCCCTCTTCCGCGGGCTCGCCGAGAACGTGCAGGACGGCGTCCTGATCTACCGCGGCGAGACCCTCGTCTTCGCGAACAGCCGGGCGACCGAGTTCCTGGGGAGCGACCCGGGCGAGGGCGACCTGGCCCGGCTGGTGGCGGAGGTCGACCGGGAACGGGCCGCGGCCCTGATCGCGGCGCATGTCGCCGACCCGCTCCGTCCCCGGGAGTTCCGGTGCTGGGTGCGGCGGGACGGTGCGGAGCGCTACCTGTACGCGCGCCTCTCGGCGGTCGAGGACGACGGCGAGGTGACGCGCTACCTGGTCCTGACCGACATTTCCGAGGAACACCGGGCCGAGATGGCGCTCCGAAAGCAGGCCGTCTTCGTGCAGCACTTCCTCGACGAGTTTCCGCACCCCTTCTACACCCTCGACGCCGCCGGCGTCTTCGTCGAGTGCAACGACGCCTTCGCCGCCATGGTCGGGCGAGGGCGGGAGGACGTGGTCGGCGCGACCGTGGACGAGGTGGTCCCCGGGGAGGACCGCGAGGCCTTCGTCGTGGCCGACGCCGGGGTGCTCGAGCGGCCCGGCGAGCGGGTCTACTGCACGACCCTCACGGTCGCGGGAGAGGGGCGGACGCGGTTTCTCGTCCGGAAGTCGAGCCTCCGGATCGGGGACGAGGGACGCCCGGTCGTGGTCGGCGTGCTGATCGGCCACCCGGATGCCGGCTCGAACCCCCGGTCGGCAGTCATCCCCGGGGACCCGGCCGCAGACGACGTGCGGGACACGCAGTAAACCCCGGGAGAGGACCGCGTTGCACCGGGGGCGCGGCTGCCCCGGGCGGAGGCGGGGGGGCGGCTCCGAACTCGAAGGCGGACGTGCGGGGTGCGACGGCCCCCGGCGCGGCGGGCGGCTCCCGGGAGAGGAAGCCGTGGAATAATAAAATAGCAATATTTATTCCGGTTCTCACTACATCTTCACCGAGGAACACCGATGTTCAGGTTCGACGAGACCAGGACCTACCGGATGCCGCCCTTCTTCGGCGGAACCGCCCCGGCGGCTCCGGACTTCGCGGTCCGGAACCGCGACGCGACCGCCATGGCGTTCACCTGCACCACGGACGAAGAGATGCTCGCGCAGCACGTCCCCGAGTGCTTCGAGATCCTGCGGCCCGAGGTGGTCTACACCTTCGGCCAGCTCCGGGAGATCGACTGGCTCGCCGGGGGGCGGTACAACGTCGTCACGGCCGACGTGCCGGTCCGGTTCAACGGGACGCGTGACCGGCTCGAGGGGAACCTGAACCTGGTCACCTGGGAGAACCTGGCCACCCCGATCATCGGGGGGCGGGAAGAGAACGGCGTCCCGAAGATCTACGCCGAGATCCAGGACCTGCACGCGGGGGCAGCGGGCTACCTCGGCGCGCCCGACTACTTCACCAACGCGAGCTACGACGGCAACACCTTCGTCAGGATGGAGATGCGGGACCCGGTCCCCGTGGAGGGGGAGCGGCTCGCGGCCCTGAAGGCCGCGATGGCCACCGTCAACCTCCTCTGCTGGCGCTACATCCCGAACGTCAGCGGCCCCGGGGCGGCGCTGAGCCAGCCGATCCTGTACCCCCAGGGGGCCGAGGTGCACAGCGCCTGGACGGGGACGGGCTCGGTCGAGTGGATCCGGCTCGCGCCCTGGCAGAACCCGATGCAGCACCACATCGTCAACGCCCTCGCGGACCTCCCGATCCTGGCGATGGCCCCCGTGATGCTGGTGCAGAGCACCGCCGTGCTGAAGCCGAGCCAGGGGCGGGTGCTGGAGTAGGCCTGCCCGGGACGCGGGCGGGAAACACGATCCACCACCGGAGGACTATCACATGAACAACCAGGGCTACTACACGGACAGGATCTGCATCGTAACGGGCGCGAACTCCGGCATCGGGTACGCGCTCAGCGAGGAACTGCTGAAGCGGGGCGCGACCGTCTACCTGCTCGGGCGGGACCCGGCGAAGGTCGCGGCCGCCGCCGGCAAACTCTCGTCGCACGGGGACCGGGTGCGGACCCTCGTCGCGGACGTGACGGACTGGGAACAGGTGCGGACGGCGATCGAGGGCGCGGCAGCGGAGGCCGGAAGGCTGGACATGCTCTTCAACAACGCCGGCATCGGCGGCACCCTGCAGTTCGAGAAGGCGACCCTCGAGGACTGGAAGAAGATCATCGAGACCAACGTCTGGAGCGTGGTCTACGGCGTGCACGCGGCCTTCCCGATCATGCTCCGGCAGGGCTCGGGCCACATCGTGAACACCAGCTCGGCGGCCGGCATCGTCCCCCCGCCGTTCCAGGCGCTCTACTCGCTCACCAAGTTCGGCGTCACCGGCATGACCGAGTGCCTGCGGTACGAGTTCGCGGAGAAGGGGCTCTTCTTCTCGACGATCTGTCCGACCAACATCGCGACGCCCATCTTCCAGAGGTCGGCCGACGGCCCGGTGAACGAGAAAGCGCCGATCCCCGACGACGCCTATCCCGTGGACCGGGCGGCCGTCGAGATCCTGGACGCGGTCGCCGAGCGGAAGGGGGTCATCGTCGTGCCCGAGGAGCCGGGCACGGCTGTCTGGCGGGGATGGGCCGCGGGAGACCCCGAGACGGAGGCGTATCTCATGCAGATGGCGCACGACCGCCGGGTCGCGTACGAGACGAAGGGGTCGTACTTCTGAGGGCGGCGCTGGGGGGACCATGGAGACCGGCGACTACTACCAAAAAAAGGTCTGCATCGTCACGGGCGCGAACTCCGGCATTGGGTACGCGCTCTCGGAGGAGCTGCTGAAGCGCGGCGCGACCGTCTACCTGCTCGGGCGCAACGCGGCGAAGGTCGCGGAGGCGGCCGGAAAGCTCGCGGCGCACGGGGACCGGGTGCGCACCCTGGTCGCGGACGTGACGGACGGGGCGCAGATGCGGGCGGCCGTCGAGGGCGCGGCAGCGGAGGCCGGCCGGCTCGACCTGCTCTTCAACAACGCCGGCGTCGGCCTGACCGTCCCGTTCGAGCGGATCGGCCTTGACGAGATGCGGGCGGTCATCGACGCCAACCTCTGGAGCGTGCTCTACGGGACGCACGCCGCCGTGCCGATCATGCTCCGGCAGGGCTCGGGCCAGATCGTCAGCACCTCGTCGATCGGCGGGCTCATCCCGGTGCCGTTCCAGTCACTGTACAACACGACCAAGTTCGCCGTCACCGGGCTCTCCGAGTCGTTGCGGTACGAGTACGCGGCGCGGGGGATCTCGTTCTCGGCCGTCTGCCCGTTCTTCATCGCGTCGGCCATCTTCAGCAAGGGCCTCGACGGCAGCACGGGCGACCAGGGGATCCCCGCCGGCGCCTACCCCGCGGACCGTGCCGCGGCCTTCATCCTCGACCGCGTCGCCGAACGGCAGGGGATCATCGTCGTGCCCGAGGAGCCGTTCCTCGGGCTCTGGCGGGAGTACGCGAACGGCGATCCGGGCATGGAGGCGTTCATGCTGGAGACCGCGAGGATGCGTGGGCAGCAGGTGGAACGGGGCGAGACGCCGACGGCGGTGCCGCCGCTCCCCCCATGACGCCGGGAGGCGGACGACAGGAGTGGAGGTGATCCGTATGTTCGAGATCGATGATTCCCTCGACTACACCATGCCGGCGCACTTCGGCGGCACGGAGCTGGTGCCCGGGCACGTGGCCACGCAGCGCGTGACCGCCCTGGTGATCGCGTACGAGACCGACCGGGCGCTCCTCGAGGCGTTCGTCCCCCGTGAGTTCACGCTCCGCGCCCCGGAGGTGCAGGTGATGTTCGCCACGTTCGCCGGGGTCAACTGGCTGGCCGGCGCGCGGTACAACCTGGTCAACGTCTCGGCGCCCGTCCGGTTCGACGGGAGCAGGGACCACCTGGACGGCGATTACACGCTCGTCACCTGGGAGAACAGCACCGAGCCGATCCTGCGGGGACGGGAGCAGTCCGGGGTCCCCAAGGTCTACGCGGAGATCCAGGACCTGCGCGAGGTCGGGCCGTATTACTCCACGAACGCGAGCTTCGCGGGAAACACCTTCCTCTCCCTGGAGTTCGAGTCCGCGGGCCCGCTGGCGGGAAGCGAGCTCGGGGAGGTGCGGGCCGGGATGGCGACCCTGAACACCATCGGCTGGCGGTACATCCCCCGGATCAACGGCCCGGGAGCGGACCTCTCGCAGTTCGTGCTCTTCCCGCAGGGGCTGGACCTCGAGCGGGCCGAGGCGGGGGCGGGGAGCCTGCGCTGGACCGCGCTCTCCTGGATGCAGCACCCGACGCAGCACCGGATCATCGAGGGCCTGGCCTCTCTGCCGGTGGAGCGGGTGACGCGGGCGGTGCTGGGGGAGGGGACCGGCGTGCTCGACCGCCTTGGTTCGCGCCTGCTCGAGTGACCCGGCGCCGAAAACCACGAGAATGAACCAGAACTCAAAGGAGAATACAATGACCAACCAGGACTACTACAAGGAGAAGATCTGCATTGTCACGGGCGCGAACTCGGGGATCGGGTACGCGCTCAGCGAGGAACTGCTGAAGCGCGGCGCGACCGTCTACCTGCTCGGACGCGACCCGGGAAAGGTCGCGGCCGCCGCCAAAAAACTCTCGTCGCACGGGGACCGGGTGCGCACGCTCGTCGCGGACGTGACGGACGGGGCGCAGGTGCAGCGGGCCATCGAGGGCGCGGCGGCGGAAGCCGGCCGGCTGGACATGCTCTTCAACAACGCCGGCATCGGCGGGACCATGCAGTTCGAGAAGGCCACGCTCGACGACTGGAAAAAGTTGATCGATACGAACATCTGGAGCGTCATCTACGGCGTCCACGCGGCCCTCCCGATCATGCTCCGGCAGGGCTCGGGCCATGTCGTGAACACCAGCTCGGCCGCGGGCATCTTCCCTCCGCCGTTCCAGGCGCTGTACTCACTATCCAAGTTCGGCGTCACCGGCATGACCGAGTGCCTCCGGTACGAGTTCGCTGAGAAGGGGCTGGCCTTCTCGACGGTCTGTCCCTCCAACATCGCGACGCCGATCTTCCAGAAGTCTCCCGATGGCACGGTCCACGACCAGCTGCCGATACCCGACGACGCCTATCCCGCGGACAGGACGGCCGTCGAGATCCTGGACGCGGCCGCGGAGCGGAAAGGGGTCATCGTCGTGCCCGAGCAGCCGGGTACCGATATCTGGCGGGGATGGGCGGCGGGGGACCCCGGGACGGAGGCGTTCCTGATGCAGATGGCGCACGACCGGCGCGTCGCGTACGAGACGAAGGGGTCGTACTTCTGAGCGCGGCCCGCGGAAGGGGACGACGATGGACGCGAGCGACTACTACCGGGAGAAGATCTGCATCGTCACGGGCGCGAACTCCGGCATCGGGTTCGCGCTCTCGGAGGAACTGCTCAAGCGCGGCGCGACCGTCTATATGCTCGGGCGCGACCCCGCGAAGGTCGCCGGCGCCGCCGGAAAACTCTCGTCGCACGGAAGCCGGGTGCGGACCCTCGTCGCGGACGTGACGGAGCAACAGCAGGTGCAGGCGGCGGTCGAGGGGGCGGCGGCGGAGGCCGGCCGGCTCGACATGCTCTTCAACAACGCGGGGATCTTCCGGCCCCAGCTCTACGAGACGGCCACGCTCGGGGACTGGCAGACCATGATCGAGACCAACCTCTGGAGCGTGATCTACGGCGTCCACGCCGCCCTGCCGATCATGCTCCGGCAGGGCTCGGGCCACGTCGTGAACACCGCGTCGGTGGCCGGCCTGGACCCGTTCCCGATGCAGGAGATCTACAACACCACGAAGTACGCGGTCGTCGGGCTCTCCGAGAGCCTGCGGTACGGGTTCGCGGAGAAGGGGATCGCCTTCTCCGTGATCTGCCCCGGCGACATCGCGACCCCGATCTACTCCAAGGTGACCGACCGCGAGGGCCGCGGGACAGAGACCCCCGCCCACGCGTACCCCGCCGATGCCGCGGCCACGTACTCCCTCGACCGGGTGGCGGAGCGGAAGGGGATCGTCGTCGTGCCCGAACAGCCGTACACCGACCTCTGGAGGGGGTACGTGGTGGGAGATCCGGGCGTGGAGGCCATGCTCGTCCGGATGGCGCACGACCGCAGGGTGCTGCTCGAGACAAGGGGGACGTATATCTGAGACCTCCGTCGTCTTCTCGAAGGGTGTCATCGGCGGGGGAGAGGTAACCATGAACGACGATACGACGCACCGGGACCCTGGCGGTCCGCACACACTCCAGTCCTACGCACAGCACAGGGCCGAGGTCGACCTCTCGATCGAGGTCGTGCTCCTGCTCGTCGGCGGAGTCTTCTTCCTGATCTTCGGCCTCCTCCTCTTTCCGATCGGGACGGGAGCGCTCCCCTACAGCGAGGGCGCCATGTACGGGCTCTTCGTGGTGCTCGTCTCGATGCAGATCATCACCATGGGCAAGACCCCGTTCGGCGACCTGCTCCGGTCCTGGATCGTGGTAATCGCCGGGATCGTCACGGCCATCGTCGGGACGCTCGCCATCTTCTACCCCGGGGAGACGACCGGGCTGATCCGCGTGCTGGCCGGCGCGATCGTCCTTGTCACGGGGGCGCTCGGGCTCGTCCAGCTCGTCACCGCAGAGGATCGTGCACGGACCTGGCTGCGCGTCCCGGGGGTGCTGCGGCACCTGGCCGTCGCCTGCGCCGCCGTGTACGCCCTCGAGGTGGTCCTCGGGGTCATCACGCTCGTTCCTGGGGTCGTGCCCGTGGGGCTCACGGCGGGGATCTGCGTCGCCTTCGGCGCCGCCCTCGTGTACCTCGCCTGGGCGATCCACTCGGTCACGGCCCGGTACGCCCCCGAACCGGCGGAGGAGAAGGCGGCGGCGACGGGGGAGAGCCGGAGGGAGCGCCGCCCCCGCGGCCTCTTCGGAGAGGCCGGGCTCTCGGTCGGCGACTCGTTCAACGTCTTCCAGGGCGTCCTCCTGCTCCTCCTCGGGTGCCTGGTCCTCTTCATGATCCTGGGCGCGATACCGGCCTTCAACGCCGACGGCCAGCTCGGCCTGCTGCTGGTCCTGACCTCGCTCCAGATGCTCGCCCTCGGGCAGGTGGTGGGGAGCACGGTGACGCGCTCCTGGCCGCTCGTCGCCGCCGGGCTCGCCTTCGCCGCGATGGGGATCGTCTCGTGCATCGTCCCGGGGGTCCTCTCCTCGGTGATCTCGCCGCTCCTCGGGGTCCAGAACATCATCACCGGGGTGGTGCTCCTGGGCACCCAGGTGATCGGGCCGACCCTCTTCGGCATCCGTCACCCCCCGGCCGAACCGGTGGCGATCCCCCCGCTCGTCAAACGACTCCTGCTCGTCCTCGCGGCGACCGGGATCGTGGCGATCCTGTTCGGCCTGAACATGCTCGCGCCGTTCCTCCTGCCTGGCCTGCTGGGGGTGGTGGCCTTCGCACTCTTCCTCCCGATCCTGATCGTGGTCATGGGGCTTCTGACCCTGGTAACGGTGCAGATCACCCGGAAACTGGGGTGACGGGGCAGCGGGGCGGTTCTCCCCCCCCTCGCAGTCCCGGGCTGGAAAACCGGTGGCCACAGGCCTCCGTAAACCAACAGAATTACCAGTTGTTTTTTCATTTGATATTATTTCTTTTTGACATTTTAGAAAGTTAATAAAGTTGACAACGTTTATTACTCATATGAGCCAAAATATCGACGCGGCCAGGATCCTCGATCCTGGCATATCCAGTCTGGAGAAATCATGGAAACCAACTACCGCCGTATCGCGGCGATGGGTGCATGTCTCATCGCCGGTCTCCTGTTACTCTCAGCGGGGTGCGTCAGCCAGGATGCCCCGCTGAACCTCTATGTGGCCGCGGGCCTGAAGAAGCCGATGGACGTGGTAATCGCGAACTACAGCGCGTCCTCCGGGTCCGACATCACTCCGAACTACGGCCCCTCCGGTGGACTCTATGCCCAGATCAACCAGAGTCAGCCCTGTGACCTCTATTACTCGGCCGACTACAGCCTGATCGAGAAACTCGAGGCGGAGGGCAGGGTGAGCGAGGCCAGGAAGCTCATGAAGGAGTTCGTCGTACTGGCCGTGTCCAAGACCGGGCGGGAGAAAGGAATCAGGAACGCCTCCGACCTGACAGCGCCCGGCACCGTCGTGGCAGTCGCCGATCAGAGCGCCCCCGTCGGCGTGTACTCCGAAAACGTGCTCCGGAACCTGGGGCTCCTGGATCAGCTCAACAGCATGGGCAACATCAGGACGCGTCCCGGCACCGTGAACCAGGTGGCCCTGATGGTCCAGAGCGATGAGGTGGACGCCGGCTTCACCTACAGCAGCACCGCCAACCTCTACGACCTGGATGTCGCAGAGAAGTACGGCTACGATCTGTCCGAGGAGATCGTCTTCGGCGCCGCGGTGATCAGGGGAGGGAACGAGGAGAAGGCGAAGGACTTCATGAATTTCGTCGATCAGAACATCGAGGAGTTCACAAAATACGGCTGGGAGATCTATGCGTAAGGTGAGCATCTGGGAAGTACTCTTCGTCCCCCTCTTTTTCCTCCTGATCTTCTACCCGATTCTCGCCATCCTCGGCAACGTCACCCTCGATGGGATGGCAAAGACCTTCGGGGACCCGGTGTTCTGGGACGCCGTCAAGAATACCCTCGGAACGGCCTTCTGTGCGGCGCTTCTCGGCGTGCTGATGGCCCTCGGGTTCGCGTATTTCTACATCTTCCACCCCGGGACCGTCATCTACAGGATCGCCGATTTCATGAACGACCTCCCGATCGCCCTCCCCCACACCGTCGCGGGGCTCGCCCTTCTCCTGGCATTCGGCAGGAACATGTTCGGGTTCGCCGGGCCGACCGGGCTCGCGTTCACCCTTGTCGCTGTGATCCTGGCCATGTTCTTCGTCTCCTACCCCCTGGCAGCCCGGACCATCGCCTCGTCCGCGGAGGAGATCGACAGGGAGCTGATCAACGTCGCCAGGAGCCTCGGCGATTCGCCGCCCCGGGCCTACCGGCGGATCGTCATCCCGCTCCTGGGCGAGGCGATCTTCTCAGCGTTCGTGCTGGGATTCTCCCGCTCGCTCTCGGAGTTCGCCGCGGTCATCATGTTCGGCGGGAACGTGCCCGGGATGACCATGGTGCTCGCCAGTTACGTCTTCACCAAGGTGGAGGAGGGAGAGGTGAGCATGGCCGTCACGGCCAGTGCGTTCTGTATCCTCCTGTCACTGCTGCTCGTGCTCTTCCTGCGCCTGGAGGTGAAATTCCGTGCTCGAAGCAAGAGAACTGCATAAGTCATTCGACGATCGCCACGTCCTCAAGGGGGTCACGTTCGGCGTCGGACCCGGGGAGATCAGGGTCCTGATCGGGCTGAACGGGTGTGGCAAGACCACGCTCCAGCGGATCATCACCGGGATCCTCGAGCCCGACTCGGGCTCGATCAGGATCGGGGGAGAGGAGATCACCGCCCTCCCCCCCGAGGAGCGGCAGCTGGGCTACGTTCCGCAGAACACCGGCCTGTTCCCTCACCTCTCCGTCCGTGAGAACATACTCTATTCTCTGAAGAACGGACGGGGCTCGGTGGAGTCCTTCCACGGGATGGTGGAGCTCCTGGGCCTCGAGACGTACCTCGACCTGAAGCCGAAACAGCTCTCGGGCGGGTACAGGAGCCGCGTCTCCCTGGCACGCGCCCTCGCGTCCTCGCCGAGGGCGATGCTCCTCGATGAGCCCATAACGGAGGTTGACCGGGCAAAGAAGGAGTTCGTCCTCCCCCTCTTCCGAGAGACCCTCCTGGGGTTGAAGATCCCCGTCCTCTACATCACCCACGACCCCTGGGAGGCCGGGGAGATCGGCACCTCCTTCTCGATCATGAAGGGCGGGGTGATGAGCCCGATCTCCTCCCCCGAAGAGGCCTTTGCCGTGATCCGGCAGGAGGCCAGGGACTCCGGGGAGTAGGCCTCTCCCCCCTTCTCTTTCTACCGCCAGGACGGCGTTTATTCCGCCCCGGGCCCGACCCGGCCGGGTGACCAGTAGGGGAGAGAACGGTATCGTGCGGCCCGCCGGCGCCGCCCCGGGCATTCGGATTCCTCCTGGACGGGGGGCGTGAGGGTGGCCGAAGGCCCAGGGCCGGACGACTGCAGGCCGCTTCTGCCTTCAGGGGGGAACGGCGGGGACGGAGCCCCGCCGGCAGGCGTTCCCGTTCGGCCTCGGGATGGCCGCCTCCAGGGGAGCGACCTGCGACTGGCATCGCCCTGCCAGGGCCCGACTCTCCGCGCCGCGTCCTCGCAGCCATCGCGGCCGCGATGCGGCCGCCGGGCATGGAGAAGATGGCGGGCCCGGGTTGCACTCCATCGCATCCATCATGGCCCCGTCCGGGAAGGCCCCGGGCCTGGATCCTTTCGGCCATCGCGCCTTCGGCGATCCCCCCGGCGCGCAGGATCGCCTCTGAGACAGTGGGGATGTGCCGTGCATTGGTGGATCGCTGATCCCGCTGTGCCAATCCGCCTGGCCTTGCCACGGGGCGAGAGGGATTGGGTCACCGCTCAGCCGCCCTGGACGTGATGACCGCACGGACAAAGCCGTGCGATAGCAGGCGAGAGACCGGACGATGCGTCCGGGCGGGTTTCGCCGATCCCGTTGGCCCTTTCACCACCTCCGAGATGCGGGGGGCATTCCTCGATGCCGCACGCACGGCTGACGGATCGGGAGTACCGGCGATCAGGGGCCGGGCAGCTCGTCCCACCAGTCCGTCGCATCGGCTCAGTCGTTGAACCTCCGGTACAGCAGGTTCGCCGCGAACTGGAAGACGAGGATGAAGACGAGGAGGAGGCCGACGTCGACCGCCGGCCCGAAGTGGGCTTCGCCCGTGAAGCCTGCCCGGATCAGGTCGCTGCCGTAGGTCAGCGGCGAGAGGAGCGCGATGAACTGGCCGGCGGACGGGAGCTGGGAGAGCGGGATGAAGACGCCGGAGATGAAGATCAGCGGGAGCCGCACCAGGTTCAGCATGGACATGATGTCGCCCGGGCTCTCGGTCGGGTACGCGGCGAAGAGCGTACCCATGGTCGAAAAGCAGAAGGCCGTGAGGACGACCCCGGCCACGAGGAAGGCGGGCCCGACGATCCCCGCCCGGAAGACGGCGAGGCCGGCGGCCAGCGGCACGAGGGCGATCCCGATGCTGTAGAGGAACCCGCTCAGGCTCTCGCCCAGGACCACCGCGTGGAGCGAGATCGGGGCCGAGAGGAGGCGGTCGAAGGTGTTCATGCGCCGCTCGATCGGGATGGAGACCGGCTCGATCGAGGAGGCCGAGAAGAGGATGGTGATCGCCACGAGGCCGGGGACCAGGACCGTCGGCTCGGCCGGCCGGCCGACGGCGAACGCGAGGAACATGAAGAGCGGAAAGAGCATGCCCGAGACGATGATGCCCGGCTTGAGGTACCAGATCAGGATGTCCTTCTTCGCGATCGCCCAGGCCGCGGCGAGCTCGGTCGAGACCTGCCCGAACCACCCCTCCACCTCAGTCAGCGGTCGTCACCCCCTTCGTCCGGACGTCGAGCCCGGTCAGGCGGATGAAGACGTCCTCGAGGCTCGGGCCGCGGGTGTTCACGCTGATGACCCGGACTCCGGCGCGGGGCGCGAAGGCCATGACCTCCTCCAGCACCCCGGGCGGATCCTCGGTGATGAGCCGGAACTTGTCGCCCTCCTTGCGCACCTCGCGGACGCGGGAGAGCGCCGCCAGGTCGTCCGCGGCCACCCGCCCGCCCGGGTGGAAGGCGACCTCGACCGACTGGACGGACTGGATCGTCTCCTTGAGCCGCTCGGGGGAGTCGATGGCCGCGATCCGGCCGTGGTCGATGATGGCCACCCGGTCGCAGGTCAGGTTCGCCTCCTCGATGTTGTGGGTCGTGAGGAAGACCGTGACCCCGTCCTCGTTCAGCCCCCGGATCACGTCCCGGATGATCAGGTTGCTCTGGACGTCCAGGCCCGAGGTCGGCTCGTCGAGGAAGAGGAGGCGGGGGGAGTTGACCAGGCCCATGGCGAGCGTGAGCCGCCGCTTCATCCCCTTCGAGAAGCCCCTGGTCCTGTCGTGTTGCCGGTCGGCGAGGTCGAAGACCTCGAGGAGCTCGGCGCCGCGCTTCTCGCGCTCGCGCCGGCCGACGCGGTAGAGCTCGGCCGCGAACATCAGGTTCCGCCAGGCCGAGAGGTCCGTGTAGATGTTCGAGGTCTCGTGCACGATCCCCATCTGCCGCCGGGCCGCGACCGTCTCGCGTACGATATCGTGGCCGAAGATGCGGGCCGTCCCCGATGTCGGCGCCGTGATCCCGGTCAGGATACGGATCGTCGTCGTCTTGCCGGCGCCGTTCGGGCCGAGGAAGCCGAAGGTCTCGCCCTCGCCGACCGTGAAGGAGACGTCAGAGAGGGCCCGGAGGTCGCCAAAACGCTTCGAGATCCCGAGGGTTTCGATCGCATGCATGACAGGGCCAATCTCACTCTTTCACGAGCACCTGCTAAGGGAAATAACATTCGACGGCGACATTGGCCGTGGTCTCCCTGCTGCGGGAAGCCTTCGTGACCGGAACCGTGGCAGCCGAACCGGATCGCGTGGGTCCAGGAGTCCGCGACGACGGCGCCGGGACGGGCGCCGGACCGCGCCTCGAGTACGGCCTTCGGCCGCACGGGGAGCCGTCCGGGTCCCTCGGAAGCGGCGTGACGTGGCCCGGCGGGGCGTCCGGGGCGTCCGCGCCGGCGTGTTCGGGAGAAGCGTCCCGTTCGCGAGGCAGAGCAGGAAGCCGTCGATCCCGCCCACGACCCGGTCCGACGCCTCGATGACCGCGTCCCCGTCCACGGATGCGCTCGCGTCGGTCCGGGCGACCGGGTCAAGGAGCGCGCCGGCGGGGTCGCCGGCGGGGACGAGGACCGGCGTCCCGAGGGGGAAGAGCGCCGAGGACGAGGTCGCGGATGGCTCCCCGGCCGGCGGACTGCGGAATTTGCTCTCCTGTCCGTCATCTCCCCTGCATCCTCTCGATGGCCCGTTCCAGCCCTGCAATCTCTCGCTCCCGCAGGACCGAGAGGTCGCGGCTCGCCTCCTCGTGCCGCCCCCGCTCCGCCACGGCCGCCGCGATCGCGCCGTGCGTCGCCAGGACCGCGTCGGCGAGCCCCCCGTCGAGCTCCGACGCGAAGGCCCGGAAGGCCGCGTCCAGATCCTGGATCATCGACCAGCGCAGGTTCTCGACGTTCGCCCGGACGAGGTTGCCGGCCTGCCGCCCGAGCCGTTCCCGGGCCCGCCGCTCGCGCAGCCGGCGCGGGAGGGCCCGCTCCATCACCTCGGCCGGGATCGGGACCAGCGGCGCCATCGAGAAGTCTCGCCGGACCCACCAGGCCCGCGACCCCTGCTCGAGCCGGTGCCCGGTCCCGGGCACGTGGTACGGCACGTCGAAGAGCTCGGCCGCGGCCGCCCGCACGGATCCGATCAGCCGCGCCGCGTTCTCGTGGTGGACCCGCAGGCGCCGGCCGAGCTCCTCGTCCAGCATCCCGGCCGTCGCCTCGATCTCCAGGGGAAACTCCTCGGCGACGGCCTCGGCCATGGCTTCGACCGCCGCCGCCTCGCTGCCGCTCTCCGCGAGTGCCGCGTCCGCGACCTCGACCAGGCGGGCCCCGTACCGCTCCCGGAGCGCGGCCGCGTGCGTCTCCACGAGCTCGGCCATCCGCTTCTGCTCCCCCGCGAGCATGTCCTTCGCGTACCGCCGCTGCTGCTCGGCCTCGGCCAGGGCCGCGTCGAACCGGGCGCTCTTCTCCTCCAGCTCCTCGCCCGGCATCGCGAGCGCCCAGAGCGAGAGCCGGAGCGCGAGCAGGACTTCGTCCGCGACCTCGCCCGCACGCTGCCGGACCGAGGCCTCGAGGACCTGCTGCTTCTCCTCCGCGAGGAAGGCGAGGAGGCGGTCGGCGATCCCGGCGCAGCCGCTCGCCCGCCACTCCGCCTCGTCGCCGCGCTCCCGGGCCGCGAGCCCGCGGCGGGCCGAGACCGGGTAGATGGGCACGTCCGAGGGAAGGTCCGCCTGCTCGGCGAGCACCCGCCGCAAAAAGCCCGTGGCGGCCGCGGCCTCGTCGTCGGAGAGGTAGTCGACCTTGTTCAGCACGAAGAAGAGGCGCGGGACACGGCCCTGCACCTTTTGGAGGAACTCGACCTCGACCGCGGTGATTGGCGGGTCGGCCGAGAACAGGAAGAGGGCCGCGTCGCACTCTGCGAGATACGCCATCGTGGTCGCGGTATTGTGCGCGTACGTCGAGCCGATCCCGGGCGTGTCGATCAGCACCACGCCGTGCGCCAGCGCGGGTGACGGGTGGAGCACCTCGACCCCGGCCACGCCGAGCCGGTTTCCCGGGTTCGCCTCCTCCGTGACGTACCGGGCGAGGACGGCCGCGAGGGCCGCCGCGTCGGGGACGGCCGGCACCTCGTCGGTCCTGCCATCAGAGAAGTCGACCCGGACCTGCCGCATCGACCCCGCGCGGATCCGGGTCGGGATGGCCGTGAGCGGCACGACCGAGCTCGGGAGCACGGCCTCGCCGAGCAGGGCGTTCAGGAGCGTGGACTTTCCGCGCTTGAACTGGCCGAGCACGGCCAGGTGAAACGATCCCGCGTCGAGCCGGAGGTCGAGCGCGTCGAGCCGGTCGGCCGCGGGTTCGAACTCCGGGCCGCAGGAACGGACGAGGGCGGCGAGACCAGCCAGGTCGGCCGCGAGCGAAGGGGGGTCTCTCGATGGTATCGGGTCCACAGGTGTCTCCTCGGAAGGGGTAGGAGTTATCAGCGGGACCCGCGGTTGACGGTGAACTCCATCACCGATCGTACTCAGGCGTGCGGCAACGTCAATCTTCGCGCCGGAGCCGGTCGGAACCATCCCGGGACCCTCTGCGCAGGGCCCTGTGCGGCCAGCCTGGAGGGGGGGGGGCGATCCGCGAGATCGCGAAGGCCCGGTCCCTCGATTGTTTCGAGCTCCCCGAGCAGGGAGAGCCCGGCGAGGACGTGGCCGGCCAGGAAGACTCTCGCAAACGAGCCGCCCGTTCCCCGGAGAAACCGGGTGAGTGCGACCCTTGCGCGGTCGGCCGCGACAGGCCCCCGCCGCCATCGGGCGACGAGGGCGTGCCGGGTATCGGCCGCGTCGGCTCGGGGAGCCGCCAGAAGCGGTTCCCGCCCACGCCGCAGCCGTTGCGGCGGCACACCGGGGGACCGCCGGCTGTCCGGGGAGAAGGGGCAGCGTGCGTGCCCCGGCAGGAGTCACCCGCCTCGCGGGGGTCCCGGGGCGGACCCCATCGCCTCCGGTGACCGATGGCGCGGTACCGGGACAAGGCTGTCCCCCTGCTGGAACGCCCTCCTCGCCTGGTGATGATGAACGTGCAATCGGCGCCGAGGGGGCCGTGGTCACCATGAGGTCGACCCGTCACGGGCACGCTCCGCCGGAAGAGATCGCGACAGGCCTTGAGGGCGTCCCTGTCCTGATCCCGGCCCCCGGCATGACGATCGAAAACCCTGGCCCGGGGGATGCCGGCGCATGAACGAGGGGTGACGGCATCGATGAGAGGAAGAAGATCCCTGCTACCGCCTGGAGCAGGTGAACCGTCCCCTCGCGCCCTCATCGCGAGTCGGTCACTCGAGGGGCTCCGCCTCGCGACAGGCGGTACCAGCGACGCGATACGGAGGAGCGCCGATGCGCGCCCTGCCGATCCTCACGTCGATGGGATCCGGCCCACGGATGGAGAAACCTACAAGCGTACTGACGTTGTGGGGATCTACGATGATCTATTTTACCGAAAACGAGATCGACCGATTGATTGAAGACGACGTTCCGGCAGGGGACTTGACAACAACACTGCTGGAACTGTCTGGGAAGAAGGGTTCGATCTCATTGACCGCCAGAAACGATATGATCGCGTGCTGTACCGAGGAAGCAGCACGGCTTTATAAAAAAGCGGGACTCGAGATCCGGTATGCGGTCGCTTCGGGAACCAGGTTGCAGACAGGCGAAAAATTGCTCGAAGCGGAGGGCGATGCAAGTGCCATCCATCTGATCTGGCGTACAGGGGATGCCATGATCGAATACGCATCGGGCATTGCAGGGCGCACGAGGCAACTGGTCGATGCCGCCCGGGCGGAAAACCCCCTGGTTTCGGTCGCCGGAACCCGGAAACACCCCCCGTTTGTAAAAAAGATAGCGTTAAAAGCGCTTGTGGCGGGTGGCGGGGTGCCGCACCGTACCGGGCTATCCGACACCGTGCTCGTTTTCCGAGAACATCTTCTTTTCACGGGAGGCTACGAGGGGTTGGCCGGCGTGGTGCGTTGCATCAAAAATAAGCAGCACGAACGGAAAATTGTCGTTGAAGCCCATACCGGAGAGGAAGCCCTGATGATAGCCAGCTCCGGAGCTGACGCCGTCCAACTGGACAAGATGGCCCAGGAACCTTTTGTCGAATGCGCCAGGCAGTGCCGTGCCATCAATCCCGATATCACCATGATAGCAGCGGGGGGCATCAACGGAACCAATGCGGCAGCCTATGCCAGAGCCGGGGCCGATGTGCTGGTTACTTCGTGGATGTATTATGCTCCGCCAGCCGATGTCAGGGCGGAGATCGTTCCAATACCCCTTTCCTGAACGGGGCACAATTTTCACGACCTGTGATGATGCGGTGCGGCAGGCCTTCCCGCTGCCGCACCCCCTTCCCAGGACCCGCGCATCGATCTCTCTCGAGCGGATCATCGTTCTGTGCCAGGGGCATCCCGTGTGTTTGGTCCAATGGATATGCCTCTTTCGGGGTTCCTCGTCGGTGCGGCACACCATCAACCGTGCACCGGTTTCACCCGGTCGACGTTCCGACCCCCGTGTGCGGTGACGAGCGAGGCCGTGCCTCGCCGGAAGAACGTCCCGGCCGGCGTACCGGGCTCCGTTGCCCCATCGCCTCCTCGATCCGGAGGAGGTGGTGGTACCGCTCGACCCGCCCGCCGCGGTCACCGTCCCGGGCCGTCGACCCAGCGCGAGAGCCGGCCGGCCTCCCGCACCGCCTCGGCGAGCGGGAGGCGGATCCCGGAGCGGCGGGCGTTCCGGTAGAACCGCCAGCGGTCCCGGAGCCCCAGGGCCCCTCCGCCGCCGGCGGCCAGCAGGCGGTCGAGGGTCTCCCGCTCCCCTCTCATCCACCCGAACCTCGCGAGGACGGCCCGGGTGTAGCCCTCCGGGTCCCCCAGGCGATCGGCGAGGAGCCGGGCGCACTCCAGGGAGGGTAGGATTCCCTCGCCGGTGAAGGGCCCGACGGTCCCGATCGACTCCCCGGCGCCCACGACCAGGCGGGGGCCGCCGTCCCCGGGGGGCCGCCTGGAGAAGAACGGGGTCGCGTAATACGGGGACGAGACGCGGACCGCCCCCCCGCAGGCGCAGCACCGGGCGAGACGCGGGCCGCCGCCGGCCCATCCCCGGAGCGAGCGCTCCAGCAGGGTTTCCAGGTCGGCCGGCCCTATCGCGCCCACCCCGACGTGATAGTCCGTCCCGCCCAGGGGGAAGGCCCAGGTGTACCCGAACCCGGGAACGGCGCTCCCCCGGACGGCGGGCCCGGGGAGGCGGTCCCCTGGCCCCTCCGCCCTGACGCGGCACTGGAGGGTCCGCATCACGAGGTCCGACCGGCAGGGGGGGAGGAGGGCCCGGGCGATCCCCGTCGCATCGACGACCAGGTCGAACTCCCCCGCCTCGGGGGGAGCGAGGAACCGGCGGTGGACCCGGACCGTCCGGACGAGGTCGCGGACGAGGCGCGGCTTCTCGATCGTGAGAAGCGGGGTCCGGGCCCGCAGCCCCTCGATCACCAGGGTCTCCATCGGCGCGAGGGCGTAGTCGTCGAGCGCGAGGCCGACCGCGTCGAGGTACGGGCCGAGGCGGCGGGAGACACCCCACCCGCACGGCCGGAGGCCGCACCGCGTGGCATGCGCCATCGGGTCGTAGAGGTCGGGGTCGATCCCCCGTGCCGAGAGGAGGGCCGCGAGGTAGGCGCCGGCGGGCCCGGCGCCGGCGATGGCGATGTTCAGGGCCCCACCTCCCGGGGGGTTCTCCGTGACCGGCCGAGATCTTCCATCGGTGCGACGTCCTGTTGCCCTGGTCCGAGAAAAAGAGGTCGGTCCGAACCGGCGTCCGGGACGGGGGGACCCTCCCCGATCGCGGCACGGCGCCGGCCCGTGGACGGGTCGAGGTCTCAACGCGGCCCCCCGCCGTCCGGCAGGACGCGCGAGACCCGGCCCGGTTCTCGATGGCGAGACGGGGCCGGTCCCGGCAGGAACCGTGTCACTGCCCGGCCGGCCACGTTAACAGCGTTAACACGGGTGCGGAAGGCTGCCCGGAGGTCCTCCACCGGGGGCTTCAGGTCCGTCCAGGGACAGGCGGGGGGCCCGGTATCCCGGCCCGCTGACAGGGAGGAGCATCCGCTCCACGGATCGGCGCCCACCACCCCGGGGGCCGCCAGGAGCGCAGCCCCCGCCGGCGGCTCAGCTGAGTTTCCGGTAGAGCCCGATCTCGAGAGGACCGTCGAAGAGCGGTCCCGCCTTCTCCACGAAGCCCTGGAAATGCGGCGTCGCGTTGTGGAGGTCGATCGCAGCCTGGTCCTTCCAGACCTCGATGAACGTGAACCTCGCCGGGTCGGAGAGGTCCGCGAAAAAGTCGTACGAGATGTTTCCCGCTTCGTCCCGGGACGCCCGGACCAGGTCCAGGGCGAGCCGCTCGAGGTCCGCGGCCCTCTCCGGGAGGGCGCGGCCCCCCGCCACGATGGTGATCATTGCCAATTACTCCAGTGCCGATCGGCACTATCGAAGGTCTTCCGGCGAACCGATAAACCTGCGCACGGGAGGCGGCGGGCGACAGGTCGTCCCGGCGCGCGAGCACGGCTCCCGCCGCGACAGGGACGGCCGGAGGCCGGCGCGGGCGGGATCGCCGGGGCACGGGAGGGTGCAGACAGAGAACCGGAGTCCGTCTCGTGTCACCGGCAACGGCCGGGCCCCGGTCTTCCATCGCCTGCATGCCCCGCGTGCGCCGGGAGTGCCGGCCCGCCCCCCGGCGCGCCGTCGTCCCGCCCGGCCGTTCGTGGTCCGGGCGACGACCGGGGCCGGTCAGCGCACTATTCCCGCGTTCGTCGCTCCATCCGTGCGCCGACCCATGCATTCATAACAATGCAGGAGTAACGTGCAACCGGTGCCGGCTGCGGCACGGGTATCTATCATGGCAGACGAACAGAAAGGCGGACTGGGCGGGATGCTCGGCGGTATCGGGAAGGCGATCGGAGGGATCGGCGATTCGGCCAAGGAACAGATGGCGATCACCATGGTCAAACAGGCGCTCTCCGAGATGACCTACCCGGTGACCAAGGCGGACCTGGCGGCCGAGGCCCAGAAGCGGGGCGCCCCGACCCAGATCATGGACGTGCTCGCGAAGATGGCGGACCGGCAGTACGCGTCGGTCGACGACGTGGCCGACGAGGCGATGAAGGCCTGGAAGGGCTGAGCGAGTACCGTCTCTTTTTCCCGGCGGAACCCTGCCGGGCTCTGCCGGGCGGACGGAGGCAGTGAGATGGGGCCTGAGAATCCGGATCCCGTTCCTCCCGCATTCGGTCGTGTCTTCCCGAACGATCGGGGGCCGTCCCGGTGCATCGTGCTGCCCGGGGGGGTGGGCGAGGTGCATCGCGGTGGCGCGGCGCGGCAATGAACACCGGCGGGGAGTCCGGTCCCGCTCTCGCGGCGGCGGCCCCGCCGATCCTTTAACCCGCACCCGCCCCTGCTGCCGGCTCCCCTTCCCCGTCTCGTCGCCGGCACCGGGCTGCCGAGTGAAGTCGCCTCCCGGTGCTGCAGACCAGGGGCGCAGGCCCGCCGAACCGGGCCCCCCGGTCCTCTGGCGGCTCTCCGTGCTCCAGGCCCTGCCTGGCGTTCCCGGGACCATCCCCGTGGCATCCACACGCTCGCGCCGGGCTCCCTCCCGGGCCTGGTGATCGCAGGGGTTCCTTCCGTGAACGGCATGCTCGTCTTCGCCCTGGCCCCCGTCCTGCACGCGCTCTCGCGGTTGTCGGGCCGGGCGGAGTGACCGCGCGTACACTCTGTTCCCACCGGGCAGAGGCATGACCGCCGGAGAACGGCGCGATCGGTGGAGAGGCGGCGATCCGGTGGCGGGAACCCGGCGGTCCCCTTCCTACCAGACCTCCCGGCCGCCACCGAAGTGCGCCGTGAAGACCTTCTCCGGGTCCCCCGTCTCCTCGACGTTGGGGATGGCCCTCCCGTCCAGGGACCCGTAGCCCTCCGGCAGGTAGAGCGTGAAGTCCAGGGGGGCCGCTCCCTTCGAGACGGCCTCGAGGTAGTTCGCGATCGCGCAGGGGTCCGAGATGGAGGCGTCCCGGCTCCCCGTGTAGCCGCCGCCGTTGGTGGTCTTGTCGGCGTACTGGAAGGCGTCCGCATAGAGGGACGGGGCGGAGAACTCCGCCAGCGACTGCCCGCCGTAGATGACCGACATGAATAAGTACCAGGAGGTGAACTCCCAGCTCGGCCACATCCCCTGGCCCCACCGCATACCGGGGACGAAGGGATCGTCGAAGACGGCCTCGTTCCTGGAGAGCTGGAACGCCGTTCCGGCGAGGGTGACCAGGTGGTACTCCCGGCTGAAGTCGTGTCCGCCGGCGTTCCATTCGCGGCGGGTCGGCTTGATGAAGAGCCGGGCTGTCTGGTAGAAGTGCCCCGAGAGCGGCCCGTGCTCCTCGCGCATCTGCATCTCCAGGGCGCGTGCCAGGATGTAGAACGCGATCGTCCAGTACCCCTTCGTGCCGTTCTCGTCGTAGTCGATCATCCCGTCGCCGTTCCCGTCGAAACCCTCCATGAACGCCGCGAGGAGCGAGGAGCCGGTCAGCCTGTCGTGCGCCTCCGCGTAGCTCAGGAGGGTCCGCTGCATGTCCCAGAGCATGCAGGAGAGGTTGTGATACATCGTCCCGGTCATCAGTTCGAGGAACCGGTCGTCCTCGACCCTGCCGAGGTGGCCGTCGAGCGAGGCGAGCGGCGATTCCGTGACGGTGTCCCAGCCCGCAACCCGGTACTGCTGCCGCCCCATGCCCCGCCGTTCGGCGTACCGGTAGAGGTTGTACCGGAAGAGCGGCGAGTCGAGCCCCTCGTCCGTGACGATCTGCGTGCCCTCCACCCGCGCCACCGGGACGTGGCGGACGAACTCCGTGCTCCAGCCGTTCTCCTCCCGGAGCCGGATCCCCTCGGCCATCGGAACGGTCTTGAAGCAGTACCGGGCCGAGAAGAGGTCGAGGGCGACCGGGTCGAGGGAGGACCAGAGGTAGCCCTCGGGGCACCGGACCGCGATCCCCTCCGGGTTGTGGTTGAGGTTGATCATGTCGATCGAGTCCGAGACGTGGACCATGAAGACCTGCTGGGCCTGGGTCGCGCGGATGACGTCCGCCTGCGTCCCGGGCATCCCGTCGTTCTTCACCGCCCGGTACGTCCCGTCCTCGTTCCGCTGCGGCTCGTCGGTCTCCTCGTCGATCTCGACCACCCAGGGCATGTGCGGCAGCCGCGCCTTGTAGGTCGGCAACGTCGACGAGGGGAGGGCGTACTTCCAGCTCTGCCCCCCGTGCCCCCCTCCGGCCGGGCACTGCACCGGGTAGAGGCCGATCCCCAGGTTCTTGATCGCGTTCGTTAAAAGGTCCTGCGCGTGGATCTTCAGCTTCGGGACGTTGACCAGGACGCAGCCCGGGTAGTCCGCGAGGTCCGAGGGGTTGGCCGGGTCCCCGCCGACGATCACCTTGTGCAGGGTGACCTCCCGGAAGTTCGCCCCGCCGGGGACGGGGACGGTCCTCCCGCGCGAGGCGTCGTCCCCCACTCGGTTCAGGTCGTAGACCATGAGCCGGCCGGTCGCCCTCCCCGGCGGGAGGTAGGTGCCGTCCACGCTCTCCCCGTACCCGCTCATGGGGTCGTCGTCGTGGTCGGACGGGTGACGGTCGGCGAGGTACCGGCGGACGAAGTAGAACCCCCAGCCCCCGTAGAAGTCGCCGCTCCGCCCCTCGAAGACCGCCTCGGCGGTGATCCGCCGGCCCGTGTCCCGGCTCCAGAGGAACTCCCAGACGTTGACCGATGTGGATGCCTCCCCGAGCGCCATCTGGTGGTACGTGATGCCGAGCCGATCGTGGAACCACCGCATCAGCGCGGCGATCACCGTCCAGTCCGTGCAGATGGGGGCGCCGAGGTCCTCGCCGTGGGTGACGGAGTGGATCGCCGTGGGGCCGACCAGGTTCGGCTTGAAGACCAGCCGTTTGCCGTCCCGCACCTCCGACCGGACCCGCTCGGCGAACCCGGTCTCGCGGTCGAGGGCCGAGAGGGCCAGGTCGACATGCGCATGGATGTAGTCGACCCGCTGCACGATCTCCGCCCATGCGGCCTCGTCGCCGTCGTCGATCGCCCTCTGCAGCAGCCCGGGGATCCCCGCGTACGCGCGGGCCGGCTCCATCCTGGCCCCGCAGACGGCCGAACCGTCGTGGTCGAGCCTCCGTCTTCCCACCGGCGATTCCACCGTCGTGTCCCTCGCACTCGCGTCGTCTGCGGTCACGATGCCTCCGTTGTTGCGTGATTGGCCGACATCCAGCATAAAGCATGACGATCGCCGTCGTGGGACGGGCCGGGAACGAAGGGTGTGTACGACCCGGTCCGGGACGAGAACACCGCGAAGGCAGGATCCTGTCCGGGCCAGGACCCGGATAGGGGACTTCCGGGGTGCCGGTATTCTTCGACGGAGAGGTCCCCCGGGGCCGGACGCGGGGCCGTTCATGCACGGCTCCACCCCGCTCACGGCCACGTGCGCCGCCGGCAGGGAGGGGGCTGGTTGACGAGCTTCCCGGGAGGGTTCGAGGTTCTCGCGCCGGCGCTGGGCGTCTCCTTCACCTCGCTGCGCGGGATCGACCGGATGGCCGGCGGGTCCAGGAACCCGGTGCAGGTCCAGCTCCCGGCGAGGCTCGCGGGAGGGCGTGACCGGCTCGACGGGCGCCCATCCCCGGCGGGCTGAAGGGTTCCGGGATCCAGACGCTCCTCGCCGATGCCCAGGACCCCGCGTCCGGCCCCCCGCACCACTCCACCGACGCGAGCCACGACGGGTCGGCGTACCCGGGGATGGGCGCCCGGAACCCGGTGGAGTCGCCGGAGCGGGATCCACGGCCGTTCGGGGAGGCACCGGGGGCCGACCTCAGCCAGTGCGTCCTCCACCCGGAGGACATCCGGGCCGGGCGGGCCCGGAGCGGCGAGGGAGATACCCGGTGGACGGAACTCACCAGGGAGGAGAGCCCGGTGCAGCGAGCAGATCATCGAGGCGCTCGCAGACCCGCCCGTTCGCGGGATGCGGCCGGCCTCGATGGCGATGGGGATCAGGGGCTGAAACCGGGCCGGGGGTGGCTCCCCGAACAGCGGGGCCCGCCGCCGGGACCATCGAGACGACGCAGGCTGTCCCCTAGGCCGTTATCCGATGCCCCCTCGCCATGCGTTCGAACGGATGCGATCCGCCTTCTCGGAAGTGCCGGACCGGATCCGGGCGCGTGGCTCCGGGCCGGTCCGCGCAGCCGGCCACGAGGACGGTCCGGGGCAGGATGGAGGCCGGGGCGGCCCCCGTGCCGAGAGAGGCAGGTGTGCATCGCGGGGATAGCATGAACACCCCGGTGACGGAGGGCGGAGCGGGGGGTCGCAGGTGGAGAGCGGATCGGCCCGGCGGAGGTACTGCTCCTCCCGGCCGCGGCAGGCCCCGTAGAGGTTCACGACGCCCCGGCAGGGGTGCGCGGCCTTCGTGAAGGTGGTTCCGGGTCACCGCAGGGGGAGGACTGCATCGATGATCGCTCCTCCTGCTCCTCCCGCCCGATCCCCCGCGTGTTCAAAAGACTGAGAAATCTTCGGTGACCCGGGGGGCATCAGTCACAGACGGAAAACGAGGGGGAGGACGCGGAACCCCGTCGTTCTGGTTTCGTTGCGCTGAGCTGGATGCTCGCGATGAACTCCCCGAGGCCGGCCACCAGCCCGGGCGGCAGGTTCATATCGGTCATGATTGCCCTCGCCGTCGGGTCGTTTGTCATGCAGTCGAGCGTCATCGGGCTCTCGCCGAGGATCCGCACCTCGTGGAACCCGGCGTCCCTCACCAGGTCGAGGTAGTCCTGCCGGCCGATCGCCCCCGAGAGGCACCCGACGTACGCCCCCACCGACTGCCTGACCCCGTCGGGGAGCGGCCGGAGCAGGACCGTGTCCGAGATCATCAGCCGCCCGCCGGGTTTGAGGACGCGAAAGGCCTCGCGGAAGACCCGGGCCTTGTCCGGCGCAAGGTTGATGACGCAGTTCGAGACGATCACGTCGACGGACCCGTCGGCCACCGGCAGGTGCTCGATCTCGCCGAGCCGGAACTCGACGTTGGCGTACCCCCCGGCCCTCGCGTTCTCGCGGGCCCTCGAGAGCATCTCGGCCGTCATGTCCACGCCGATCACGCGCCCATCGGGTCCGACGCGGCCGGCGGCGAGGAAGCAGTCGAAGCCGGCGCCGGAGCCCAGGTCGAGCACGGTCTCGCCGGGCTGCAGGGAGGCGAGCGCGATCGGGTTGCCGCAACCGAGCCCGAGGTTGGCCCCGGCTGGGACGGCCTGCAGGTCCTCGTCCGCATAGCCGAGCCGCCGGCTGATCTCGTCTTGGACGGGGGCGCTCTCGCATCCGCAGCCGGACGGGCCGCAGCAGGAGCCCCCGCTCCGGGCGATCTCTCCGTAGCTCTTCCGCACCATCCTTTTCAGCTCGTCGTCGGTCATGTCGACACCTCGTCGAGCAGGGCATCCTTCACCAGCGGTCCCACCACGCTCTTCACCGGGTCGTCGAGCCGGTCGGCCCTGACCAGCATCAGGCAGCAGGTCTCGCCGCCCGTCTCCCAGCCGATCACCGCGAGCTTGCTGCCGGGGCTGATCCCCGCCCGCACCCGAAGGTCCTTCGGGAGGAGAAGCTGCCCGCGCTCGTCGATCGTCACGATCGCCTCGAGCGAGCAGCGGCCGGCCGGACCGGGAGCTGAACAGCAGGGTTCGTCCGTTCTGACCATGTCCATTCAACTGTACTATAGGCAGGGCTGGATGATGAATTTTCTTGCAATGCGCAATTCTCTGAAAATTACGATCCCGATCCACCGTGACCGCGCCATGGGCGATACCGGGGGATATCCCGATCGGGGTGTCGGTGACCGGTATAAAACCGGTGAGGCCGAACGAGAGAGGCATGAGTACGGACCGTCCCGAGAGAGCCGTCGCCTGCCTCGATGCCGGGTTCTCGTGCGCCCAGGCGATCTGCCAGGTCTGCGGCCCGGAGTTCGGCCTCTCACGCGATACGGCCAGCCGGATCGCGGCGGGACTGGGCGCGGGAATGGCCAGGACCGACGATATCTGCGGCGCCGTCTCGGGCGCGGTGCTGGTCCTCGGGCTCGCGTACGGAGGCAACCTCGAGGACGCCGTACCCGCGCGGGAACGGACCTACGCCGCTGTTCAGAAGTTCATCGCGGCCTTCACGGCGGCGCAGGGTTCCGTCTCGTGCACCGGGCTGCTCGGGTATAATCTCGGCGACCTGGACGAGTTCGCAGCGGCACGGCAGGCCGGCATCGTCAGGCGAGTCTGTCCGGCCATGGTCCGGGCCGCCTCGGAGCTCCTCGAGGAGATGCCGGGCCAGCCCGGGGAATGAAAGGATCCCCGCTGGCCCTCGTGTCCGCCACATCCGGGGTGGACACCGCACTCCGGATACCGACCCGTCGGGCCTTGTGGCTCACGGTGTCACGAGAGGAACCGCCGGCGAGGGTGCAGGCGATTCACTCCCCGGTGCTACTCTCACCCGGGAGCTCGCCTGGAATCCGGAACGACCGCGCCTGGACGCTTGCCTGCCCGATCACGGCCTCGAGCGTGACCTGGCGCGAGAGGTCGCCGATAGCGCGCAGAGCTGGAACTGCACCGATGACGCGTGCCGTGGTCCCCGATGACTGGCGAGCCGCGGAGCGGGAGCCCGACGGCATCACACTGGCCCGCGCTGGATCCGTGCCGGCCGGTACGGTTCCGGCCTGACCGGATTCCGCGCCGGATACGGGCAACCCGGTCCCGGTTCGACGGCCTTCGCCGATATATTTTTCATCGGCAGACCGCCATTCGCTGATCAGCGCACCGATGTGAGGGCGGGCATGGAACCGGATGCCATCGGAGGATATGTACACCCGGGGTTCGAGGAGGTCCGGGACGCCTTCGTCGAGAACTTCGAGCGCCGCAACGAGCTCGGCGCCGCCTGCTGCGTGTACCACCGCGGGGAGCGGGTGGTCGACCTCTGGGGCGGCGTCCGGGACAGGGCGACGGGCGAGCCGTGGGAGGAGGACACCATGGTCCTGGTGTACTCCTCGACGAAGGGCATGGCCGGCCTCGCCATGGCGCTGGCCCACTCGCAGGGCCTGTTCGACTACGACGAGCGGGTCGGCGCATACTGGCCGGAGTTCGGCCAGCGGGGCAAGGAGCGGATCACGGTCCGGCAGCTCCTCGCGCACCAGGCCGGGCTGCACGTGCTCGACGAGAGGCCGACCCGGGAGCTCGTCGCGGACCCCGACCGGCTCGCGGCCGTGCTCGCGCGGCAGCGGCCGGCGTGGGAGCCGGGGACGCGCCAGGCCTACCACGGCATCACCATCGGGTTCTACGAGAGCGAGCTCCTCCGCCGGGTGGACCCGGAGCACCGGACCATCGGGCAGTTCTTCCAGCAGGAGATCGCCGGCCCCCTGGGCCTCGACTTCTACATCCGGCTGCCCGGGGAGATCCCGGACTCCAGGCTGGCGAGGCTCGAGCGGTTCGGCATGGCGGAGATCTTCTCCGCCGCGGTGCCGCTCCCGTTCATGCTCACCGTGATGAACCCGCGCTCGAGCTTCCGCCGGTGCCTGCTGGGGTCCGAGCTGCCCGAGGAGGACCGGGAGCAGGTCTACGCCCGGAACCTGGAGGTGCCGGCCGGCGGCGGCGTCGGCACGGCCCGGGCCATGGCGAAGGCCTACGGCGTCTTCGCGAACGGGGGGGCCGGGCTCGGGGTGCGCGAGGAGACGCTCCGCGAGCTCATGGCCCCCGCCGTCCCGCCGGTCCGCGGGTTCCGGGACGAGTGCCTGAAGGCGGAGGTCCCGTTCTCGCTCGGGTTCTCGAAGCCTCACCCCGGGAACCCCTACGCGCATCCCGGCGCCTTCGGCATGCCCGGGACCGGGGGGGTCCTTCGGGTTCGCAGATCCCGGGGCCCGGATCGGCTATGCATACGTCATGAACCGGATGGGGGCGCACCTGGAGGACCCGCGGGACAGGGTGCTCCGCACGGCCCTCTGGCGCTCTCTCGGCGATCCGGACCCGTACCCTGCGTGAGCCGGCGCGCCCGGGCCACGGAACAGGGAGGTATTTTTTTCCCGGGGGAGGGCGAGAGGTGCACAGGCACGGGGGCCTCTTCATGAACGTCGTGGTGGTGTATGCGAGCAGGTACGGGTCGACGAAAGGGATCGCGGAGTCCATCGCCGCGAGGCTGCGGGAGCGCGGGCTCGAGGCGGAGGCGCGGAGCGTCGATTCGAACCCCGACCCCGGGGCGTACGACGCGGTCGTGCTCGGCAGCGCGGTCTACCTGGGCCGGTGGATGAAGGAGGCCGCGGAGTTCGCGGAGCGGAACCGGGCGGCCCTGGCATCGAGGCCGGCCTGGCTCTTCTCCAGCGGCCCGCTCACCCTCAAGGACGGGGTCACGGTGGACGACCCCGACGTGGTTCCCACCGACATCGCCTCGCTCAGGGACGCCATTCATCCACGCGACCACCGGGTCTTCTTCGGGGCCCTGGACCCGGGGAAGCTCGGCTTTGCCCAGCGGGCGATGCGCATGCTCCCGGCCGCCCGGGCCGTCCTGCCCGAGGGCGACTTCCGGGACTGGGACGCGATCGGGGCCTGGGCGGACGGGATCGCGGCGGCGGTAAAAGATCGGACATCGTAAAGTCCGCGACGACCCTGCGGGCGGAGGGGACCGGCACGCCCCTCCGCGCGGCCTGATACGGGGCTGCTCCGTTCTCCTGGAGCCAGTTGTCGAAGATCTGGCGGCCCCCCGTCGATGACTCTCGAACGACCTGAAAGGGACTTGGGCCGCTCGCGTTTTGTCCCGATCAGGCACAGGCGTTACTATACGGGCCGGGTGGGTTGCGCTGGGCGCGGCGTCGGCCGCCGGCCTCGCCCTCCCGCACCGCGGGCGCACGCCCATGGAACTGAGGCATCCCGTCATCGTCGCAGGGGAGGGGCCGCGCATGGCGCGGCGGGGGGGGGGGGCGGCGGCGCTGGCAGTCATCGCCCGGAAAAATGCCCCTGCCGACCCGGGATCGCGGTACCGGCGCGGGGCGGGTGCCCTGTTCCCTTCGGCCGTGAGGCCTCCGGGCACACCGCGGGGACCGCGACGACCGCCCGGGATTGCCGGCGGTGAAAGGATAATGCGCCGGCGCGTCCCCATACTTATCTAATGACGCCCGTCCGCTACGGCATCCTCCTCCTCGTCGTCCTGACGCTGGCGGTCACGGTAATCGCGTACCCGGCGCTCCCGGACCGGATCCCCTCCCACTGGAACGCCGCGGGCGAGGTGGACGGCTACCTCCCGACGCCCTGGGGCGTGCTGATCGTCCCGCTGCTGATGATCCCCTTCGCCGCCCTGCTCTTCCTGCTGCCGAGGATCGACCCGCTCAAAGCGAATTACCGGAAGTTCCGGCCGTACTACGACGGGTTCATCCTGGTCTTCGTCGGGTACCTCTTCGTCATCCAGCTGCAGATCCTCCTCTGGGGGCTGGGTTACCCGGTCAGCCCCAACCTCCTCTACCCCGTCCTCTTCGGCGGGCTGTTCATCTATATCGGGTTCATGCTCGAGCACGCCGAGCAGACCTGGTTCGTGGGGATCCGCACGCCCTGGACGCTCTCGAGCGAACGGGTCTGGAAGAAGACCCACGCCCGCGGCGGCACCCTCTTCAAGGTCGCCGGCATCGTCTCGATGGCCGGCGCGCTCTTCGGGCCGTACGCGCTCTGGTTCATCCTGGTGCCGGCGCTCGCCGTCTCGGCCTACCTGGTGGTCTACTCGTACCTCGAGTTCCGGAGGGAGGAGGGAGTGCCGGGGTGATGGCCGGCGCGGCATCGCCCGGCGGCGTTGCTCATCAACACGGGGGGTACGTCCATCGAGCAGGGACATCTCGTCACCGTCGCAGGGGAAGTGCCGCGCAGGGCGCGGCGGAGGGGGCGGCGCGAGCCCCTCACCGGGCCGGCGAGCAGCGATAGCGGGAGCGGGCCGGCATTTCCGCGGCAACAGACGCCGCCCGCTACCGGGGGGGCAGCGCCGGCAAAGAGCGCGTACCCTTGGAGCACTGGTCGAGCCCGTTCACGGAGCTGTCGCCGTGGAATGCCAGCTCGGTTCGTTATTCGCACAGCACGGCAGGGGTGAAAACGACAGCGCTATATCCATTCCCATGGCATCACGATCCAGCGATCTAGAATGGCAACATACCTAGCGACAGTGACGCTTGAGTCGCACTCCGATAAGAGCCCCGATAAGAACGAAGAACGCCTCGACTGCGCCCTCGCCATCGCCGACCGGGTGGCCTCGACCGTCCCCGGCGACTGCGTCCTCCTCTTCCCCGGTGGCTGGTTCCACACCGGCGGCAGTCGGGCGGACAGCATCATCCCGTCCGTCACTGCCCGGGTGATGGAACAGCTCGCGACATACCCGAACGACCTGGTCCTCGCGTTCGGCGTCGACGGCCTGATGACGCCCAAGGGATTCGACCGTGACCAGCTGGGGCTCGCCGTCGGGCGGCAAGGCTTGCTCGCCCTCGGCCGGAAATTCTACCTCTCCAAGGAAGATAAGAAGGGTGACGTCCTCAAGACCGAGGACCATCTCGCCCGCGAACAGGGATACGACCGGGTATTCATCTTCAACGGCCGCCGGTTCTTCATCGCCGTCTGCTACGATGCCAGGGGAATTATCGCGCTACGGCTCGAGAACCCCGAGCCCGGGAAGATCGATGTTGTCCTCAACATGGTCCACTTCTTTTACCAACCTCTGACCCGTGAGGAGAGGGAGGATCCCAATGTTGAAGGACGACCCTCGGGAGTCATATACAACGTCCGGAACCTCGTCGCAGGTGCGTCCAAGCAATGGGAATGCCCGGCCTTCGCCACGGCCACGTTCGTGAACCGGGGTATTACGGAGAAATACCGGACGGGGATGTACTGGCGGATGGGCGGTGAATCGGTCACGAGGTGCGGGATCGATGACAACAGCCTTCGGCCCCTCGACATGCTCGGCTTCCGCCAACCCTGCCCCGAAGGCACTGCCGAGGTCCGCGTCTATGACCTCGACCGGGTCTTGGCCGAGCCTGAGGCGTGCCGGTACGGGCCCGGGGAAAGCGTGCCACGGGCCGCCTGCGCACGGCGGGCGGGGATGAAGCCGGTACTGCCAGTCCGTTACCCCGGTGCCTTCAACAAGGTGAGGGATAAGGTGGAGGAGAACGGCGCGGGCGAGGTCTTCGACACGCTCGTCGATGGGCTGGCGCCGATCTTCGGCGATGACCGTCACGAGCAGGACACCCAGGTGACGTTCTTCGGCCCGAACCGCGTCGGGTACGATAACGTGGAGAAGCTCGACCTGGTCATGCTCCTGTCCCACCGCTCGTTCCCAGAGACTCTGAAGGTCAAGGTATATCACTACGCCATCGCCGCGCTCTTCGGGATCGACGTGGCCGAGGTCCGGGCGTCGCTCCCGCCGTCGTTCGAGGAGCCGGCGTCCACGACGGACAAGCACCCGGGGAAGAGATATCTCGCCGGCGCGATGGACCTCGAAGGCGCCGCCCGGTTCGTCGCGGCGATGAGGGGCTGGGCGCTGGCTGGGGGGACCTGATCGGGGGTATGCCCGGTCCTAGCCTGCGCCCGAACCGTTCGCGGAGCCCCGGGTTTTACCCCGACGTCCGTGGTTCCCTTTCACCCAACGATGCGAGCTGCTCCCGGCAGAAGGCTATCGTCGGCGCGATATGCTTGAGGTGATGCATCTCGGGGTTGATCAGCACCGGCCGGTCAAGGGACTGGATGAGCGCGAAGACCTCCGGCCATGGTATCGGGTCGGCGAGGGACGGGACGGCCCGGTGAAGCCGGTGGACGTGGAATGCCTTCAGCGCATCCCACGGGATGGCCGCGAGATCCACCAGGAAGTTCTCTTTTCTCTTCGTGTAGAGTTGCTGGACGTCCAGGACGACACCGCAGTCATCCGCCAGCTCCGGCGCGACCGTGGCTAGCCGGTTCCAGAACCGGGCGATGGCCTTCCCGTCCCCGATAAACTGCCCGTCGGTCCTGTTCTCGAGCAGCACGGCCGGCATCGTGCCGTACCGCTCCTCGAAGGCGGCGCGGATCGCGGCCATACCGCGGACGACGTCGTCGTAGCTGTTGCGCCGGTCACCGGGATGGATCTCGACCGCGGCCGGCGGGTTGCCCAGCCGCTCGGCAACCCCGGCCGTCATCCCGATGAGCGCGTCGGTCCAATCCCGGTCGTACCAGCGGAGCGGGGCCGCCGGCGAGGGTATACCGAACTCGCCACGCCGCGGCAGCGATGGCTCGGTATGGAGGATGTACGGCAGCGGGGCCGGCCCTGCCTCCTCGTCGTAGAGCTCGGCAATCGCCGCGGCTGTCAGCGCCGAGCCCACCGCTAGCCCGGTCCGCTGCGCTTCCCTCGGGTTCTTGACGAAGTCGCAGGGGATCTCGAGGTAGCCGCACCCCTGTTCGGCGGCGTGCGGCGCTCGCGACGAGAGGCCGCCGCGCTGCGGCCGCAGTTCCGAGACGTTCGGAAAGACGAAGGTGATGTCAGTCATGCGGTTCCCCGTTTGCGTTTACCAGCGCCTCGAGCCGGTCGAGGAACGCGGGGTCGTATGCCTCGTCGACGTGGTTAACGTTCCAGAGCCCGGATGCCCGGACGACCGGGGCCGGGCAGGCGTGGCCGAGCCACCCCGGCGACGGCGGGTCGGCCTCGAGCCCGGCGGTGCTGAGGAGCCCGATCGAGTTCCGCTCGATGTACCCCCTGAGGCTCGCCGGCCCCGGCTCGTCGTCGGCGGCGAGCACCAAGAACGGGATGGCTCCCAGGTACACGCTGACGTCCCACTCGACAACCCGCTCCTTCAACCGGGTTTCACGCGGCGCGCTATTCCCTATTCCCCAGTGGACCGTGGCCTCGGGAGGGAACCGTTTTGTATTGATTAACGCGTAGCCTACGAGTTTGCGAAAGACGGAACCACGGTGATTTCCAGTGAGCTTCCGGGTCCCGCGGTGCGTCCTCAGGCGAGACCAAAGAGTCGTGTTCGTACCCTTGGCAACGGCGTGCGTCCCGACGCGGACGACGCGGAGGCTCTCGCCGCCGGCTCGGAACTCGCCCGGTTCGAAGAAGAAGTAAACGCCGCGGGCCGGCCAGCCGTCGTGGCCGGTGCTGCCGGCAAGGGTGCGGTATCCGCCCTGGGTTTCCCGGAGCCGGCCGAGGAGGGCGTAGAAGCGGTCGAGGTCAGAGACTTGGGAATGACTATCCATCATGGTCAGTACGTCATGGATACTTTTCTTATACTCCTTCACTGCGTTGCAATTGGGGGTGAAACGGACTCGCGAGACCATCTGGCGGCCTCCCTGTCGGTCTTAGAGTAATATCAGCCTTCGCCATCATCAATACGACGTAATGTTTCTCAGCGAACGACTGGACATGACCATCGGCAAGGGGTTCTGGATAGGCGAGATGATTCTTGATGGGTACTTACAGAAGGAAGGGAAGTCGACGGCAACGGTGACATTCCGAGCGAAGCTGCAACGAAAAGATCGTGCATCATCATGCCGGTTCAGGTAGTGTAGCGAAAGTTCTGTAAAAGTGCAAGAGGCCCTGAATCCAACCAGAAATTGCACAAAGGAGAACCAGGGCCATGATCCCGTTATCGTGTATCGAAGATTATCTTTCCGACCAGAACGAAGGCATGCGATCGCTCATCACCTGGTTTCTGAACCTTGTGATGCAGCTGGAAGCGCTTCAGCAGGCCGGCGCCGAGGTGTACGAGCGTACCGATGCCCGCGTGTGTCACCGAAACGGATCCAAAGATC
>JAAYEG010000066.1 GCA_012728895.1 Methanospirillum sp.
CCGACGCCGACGCCCGGGTTCGGCGCCCTCGTGGCCCTGGTCGGCCTCGGCGCGGTCGCGGTCCTCGTCCTCCGCAGAGAGTAACCCCACCAACCTCTACCCCTTTTTGTCACGCCGCTCGAAGGGGAGTCTCTTTTCCCAGCCGTTCGAAATAGAGCCCGGCCCGGTATCGCGTGGACTTCCGTGAGTCCAACTATTCGCCAGCAGAACCCCGGACTATCGGTCAGATCATTCGAAAAACAATGAGGTACAAGATGGCTTTTCAAGGCGAATCGAATTCCCATTCCGAGGAATGGGATAGCACGGCAAGCTCTTGATTATTCCTGTCATGCATAGCGTGCAATTCGCTCCATCGAAACTTCCAGGCACCTCGTATCCAACCTCCAATCCCTGATTGATGCTCCGTTTTCGATTAAAAACACATTGCTGTATATGAATTCACGCCTAGATTATCTCAAAGCATATTGTCAATTATTACCTTCGGAAATATCGTAACAGTTTTATGAGGTGAACTTCAATTTTTGATCGAATGAAGTCGTGCCATATTTTTCGGATAGGTCTTTTTCTTCTGATGGCCGCCGTCACCGTGACAACGGTTCCTGCTGCGACCGTCCAGATCACGGGTCCCACCGTGATCTCCTCTCCGGGCACGTATGTCCTGACGCAGGATATCTCCACGTCCAAGAGTCCGGCGATCGCGATCCAGAGCTCGAACGTGGTGTTTGATGGGAACGGGCACACCATCGATGGAGTCGATGCGGGCAGCTCGTTCGGGATTCTTGTGAACGCCAACAGCGGTCCGTTAACCGGTGTCACGGTGAAGAACGTCGGACTCACCGATTGGTATGACGGCATTTATCTTAAAAATGTAAACGGAGCACAGGTCAAGTCCATCACGGCGACCAGCAACGTGAGGGCGGGGATCAGCCTGCGCAGCGCGAACGACAACGTCATCTCAGGATGCACTTCGAGCGGGAACGGGCAGGGGTTCTATGTCTGGTCGCAGTGTTCACGGAACCGGATAGAATCGTGTACAATGTCTGGCAACGCCGACGCGGGCCTCTGGCTTGCATCGACAGGGCGGACCTCCAGTGGGATCGTCTACGATTCAACCGGGAACCAGATCCTAGGGAATACCGTGACAGGCAACGGCAGGATGGGTCTGTATGTCGACTTCTCAAACGGAAACACCCTTCGAGGGAACCGGGTCTCGAATAACCCGGGGAAACAGATCTACCTTGACTACTCCTCGAATGTGAACATCGAGTCGAATACTGTCTCCAGCGGGGGAGAGCAGGGAATCTATCTCTATGATGCCGATGGATGTTCGATCACCGGAAACACCATCTCCGGCTCCAGAGACAACGGCCTCTACGTCTCATCGACGAGCGGCCTCACGATCACCGGGAACACCATTTCCGGGAACGGCGTCGGGGGGATCGTCCTGAATGGAGAGGCAACGATACCGGCCAACAAAAATACCGTCTCTTCGAATACGGTGCGTGATAACGGCCAGCGCGGAATCTTCATCTGCCGATCGAGCGACAATACGATAACGAACAACCTTTTCTCGAACCCGGTAAATGTCGTCTTCGGCGGAACCTGTGGCCCGAGCACCTGGTCCGGTCAGCTTCAGGCCGGGTCCTCGATCGTCGGCGGGTCCAGCCTCGGTGGCAACTTTTGGGGAACCCCCTCGGGGACCGGTTTCTCGGAGAAAACGGTTGATGCCAACCGGGACGGGATCTGCGACAAATCATACGTGCTCAACTCGGCCAATACGGACCACCTCCCGCTGGCCCGCCCGATCGTCGGGGTGACCACGGTCACGCCGGTCCAGACGACAACGACAACGCCACCATCGACCCTACCCGTCGTTCCGACAACCCAGACGACCGTCCCGCCAATCGAACTCCCCACATCCTCCCCGACTGAGGAGATCACGGTCATCCTCCCGCCAGTCACACAGAATGCCACGTTCTCCCCAATCCCCGGAGCTGAAGGAGCTCCTCTCGACCACGATGGGGACGGGCTATACGAAGATGTCAGTGGGAACGGCCGGATGGATTTCTCTGACGTGACGCTCTTCTTCAACAATATCGAGACGGTTCAGAACAACTACCCCGTCGGTATCTTCGACTTCAATAATAACGACCGGATCGACTTCAGCGACGTCAATGAACTTTTCTACTCTTTGTAAGAAATACTCCCTCTCATTTATCTCGTGTCCGAACACCTTTCATTTTCTCTCTAGTATCCACTGACCAGCCCTGTCACAGGACCCCATCCAATCATATATTATTCAACGTATATGTGCGAACTTTCCTGCTGGGATATCAGCGACCGGTTTCTCGGATTTTTCTTTTCAACCTATCAGGGTTCACCGCATACAAGGTGAGCGATACCGGGATTCAACGCCAACGGCACGGCATACCACGTGACAGCGGTATGACTGGAGCGCATCCGACCTCCTCGTGACAATGTTCCCTGTATTTCACACAGCACCTATCGATATTCGGAACGTACGTATGAAAAGGCCTCCAAGTGTTCTTTTTTCCTGTTTGAAAGTATCTCTCAGGCAACGATCGTGGTCCATCTCCTTCTCCCGGAGGATTCCGAAATATCTGTTTCTCTGTGATACCCGAGTGACGATCTTATCCATGGTTTTTCATCATTAGAACGCTGGAGCCCGAGGCAATGTCCCCCTCCATCTCAGTCAGTCATATCCCCTGTTCAGTCCATCAACGCATGTTCCGGCGTTCATCTGCATACCCCTGCTGTGCTAGAGGGCGTGAACCTTATGACGCCGGAACACATACGATACGGACCATGGGGCAGCTCTCCGAAGCCGAAGGGAGATCGGCCGTCTCGCTCGCTCGGCAAGCGGTGGAATGTGCGGTGCGACGCGAGAGAATCATCCGGGGGAAGCTCCCCCCAGCGTTCTCTGAGGTACGAGGGGTCTTTGTCACGCTGAGCAAGGAGGGGGAGCTCAGGGGCTGCATCGGTCTCCCGTACCCGATCGCGCCGCTTGCCGACGCGATCGCGGAGGCAGGGGCATCGGCTGCTCTCAGAGACCCGCGCTTCATGCCGGTCGGACAGTCCGAGCTGTCCCGTCTCCAGGTCGAGGTCACGGTGCTTACCCTGCCCGTTCCGATACCGGGACCGGCCGAGTCCCGGGCGGCCCATGTCGAGATCGGACGACACGGGCTGATCGTGAGGGGAAGGGGGACGAGCGGCCTGCTCCTTCCGCAGGTTGCCACCGAATACGGGTGGTCGGTCGAAGATTTTCTAGACCACACCTGCCGGAAGGCCGGGCTCTCCGGAGGGTGCTGGCGCTCTCCCGAGATTGAGGTCAGCACCTTCGAGGGCCAAATTTTCCGGGAGTAGAACTGCATGATAGCCGGATTCGAGGTTCTGCATAAGGATATTGCCGGCCGGCTCGGGCGACTCAGGGTCGGTGAGAAGGTTGTCCGGACGCCGGCTTTGCTCCCTGTTGTTAACCCGCATCTTCAGGTCGTGTCACCGGCCGAGATGAGCGCCATGGGAGTCGAAGCCCTGATAACGAATGCATATATCTTCTTTCGAAGCGAGCAGTTCCGGGATCGTGCCCTCGACCCGGGTCTTCACTCGGTCCTGGACTTTCCTGGTGTGATCATGACCGACTCGGGATCGTTCCAGCTCTCAGTCTATGGCGACGTCGAACTTGACAACCGCGAGACCCTCGAATTCCAGAAACGAATCGGATCGGATATCGTGGTGCCACTCGACCTCCCGACACCTCCCGGGGCCGACCGGAAGAGGGCGGAGGCCGAACTTGACATCACGCTATCGCGGGTGAAGGAGGCCCGGGATATCATCGGGAATGGCCCACTCATCGCGGCACCTGTGCAGGGCGGTCTCTTCGAAGACCTCCGGGAAGAGGCCGGGCGAGCTGTGAGCAGACTGGGCTCCGTGGTCACCCCTATCGGAGCGGTAGTGCCGTTGATGGAGAACTACCGGTACCGTGAGCTTGTCCGGGTCGTCCTCGCGGCGAAGAAGGGTCTCTCTCCAGGTGCCTGCGTCCACCTCTTTGGTGCCGGTCACCCGGTCATGCTGGCCCTCGCGGTCGCGATGGGCTGTGACCTCTTTGATTCGGCCGCGTACGCGCTCTACGCGAAGCAGGGACGGTATCTGACCGTCCACGGAACTCTCTCTCTCGATGACCTCGTCGAGCTGCCTTGCAGCTGCAGTATCTGCCGGGCCCACACAGCGGAAGACCTCCGCACCTCTCCTGAGCGGGAACGACTGCTCGCCCTGCATAACCTGCACGTCACCCTCGCCGAGATTTTACGGATTCGGCAGGCTATCCGGGACGGGACCCTCTGGGAGCTTGTCGACGAGCGATGCCGTTCACACCCGAGGCTCCTTGACGGGTACCGGGAGCTGCTCAGGGCCGCCCCCCTGCTGGAGGCGTCGGACCGGGCAACGAAGCGCCGCTTCTTCTACCGTGGTTACGAGTCATGTCTCCGCACGGAGGTCGTCCGCTACCATCGTGACCTCTCGCGCTTCGCTCTCGCAGGTCGGGTGCTCGTCTCGTTTGATAACAGGTCCGAACCTGGCTACGATGCCTGCCTCGGTTTTCGCCCGCCTTTCGGGCCGTTTCCTCCCGCACTGGCAGAGACCTTCCCCATCGGTCAATCCGAGGTTCCGTCGTGGGACACATCGATGGTCCGCTCAGGGTGCGAGGGCATCGCCATCTTGAAGGCGGCAAATCCGGAAGCGGTCTTCACGGTCCGCTGCGGTTCGGAATGGGCGTTTCTTGTTGAGGACGAGGTGCCGGGTATCGAGGTGCTCTGCGATGAGGCTTGAGATCCGATCAAGGGATGGGTTGGCACGAACGGGGGCACTCATCCACGATGATCAAGTTCTACAGTCTCCCTGTGCCGCCGATGTCCAAGCCCTCTTCCCATCCCTCTCCTCCCGGTTCTTGGAGAACGTGCCCCTATCCGCTGGGGAGTCCTTCACGGACGCGTGGCTTGTCTCTGGCAACGAGCCGCACACTGTGCACCCCGCCTCCTCCCTCGAGGTCCCACGGGGAGAGGCCCTGATGGTCGCGAACTGGAACTCAGCCCTGGCTAACCCGGCCGCTTACGTGCGATACCTGGTCGCCCTGAAAGAGCGTCTTCCTCCCGACGCGGCATGGTATGCACCGGCGGCTGCGATCCCCTCGAATGCCGCTCTGCTTGCCTGGAGCGGGTTTGACCTCTTCGATCGGACCGGACCAGACCTCGCAACCGCGCAGCGTCGCTTTCTCCTCCCCGAGGGAGAGTTCAAGGAGGGCGCGATGGGGTGCGGGTACTGCGACTGCCCCGGGTGTGCGGCAGGGGACCTTCTCAACCACAACCGGCTTGCACTCGACCGCGAGCTGGCGCTCGTCCGGTGGTACATCCGGAAAGGCCGGATCCGTGACCTCATCGACGGGCGCTGCCGCCACGATTCATCCTCAGTCGCGATCGTCCGCCTCATCGACCAGCATTACCAGTTTATCGAGCCCAGGACCCCTGTTACGGGCCCCATACCGTTTCGGGCGAACTCCTCCGAGGCGCTCTCGCGCCCGGAGGTACGGCGCTTCGCGGAGAGGGTTCTCTCCCGGTACCGGCCGGCGAGAACGGACACGGTCGTGCTCCTGCCGTGCTCGGCGAGAAAACCCTACTCCGTATCCCGGTCTCACCGCCTCTTCGCGAACGCGATCCGTGGCCGAGCCCACGAGGTGATCGTCACCTCCCCGCTCGGGTGCGTTCCCCGCGAAACCGAGCTCTGCTACCCTGCCGCGCATTACGATGTTCCCGTGACCGGGCACTGGGATGCTGAAGAGGTCGCCGTAATCTCGGAGATCCTCGCGTCGTATCTGGAGCGGCACGGGTTCCGCCGGGTCATTGCCCATCTCGAGGGGGGAGCGCTCAGTGTCGCCCGGGTTGCCGCCGAGAGAGCTGGCGTGTCGCTGGAAACAACCGTCGTCGGTGAACGGCCGACCGGGGACGGTTCACTCGCCGAGCTCGACACGGCCCTCGACGGCAACCTTCACCGACACGAGGATCCACTTCGAGGTCTCGCGCTCTTTCAGTTTGACCGCGAGCTGACCTCGACTGGTCTCCGTGTCAGAGGACGTTATCCCGATATCCAGTACCTCCGCAACCGGGCCCCGCTCTTCGGGATCGACGCCCGTTTGGGGTCGCTCCGCCCTAGCTTCGAAGGCTGGTCCCTGCTCGGAGACGCGTACAGGGTCGTAATCGACGACTTCGTGCCCCAGGGCGACATCCTCGCCCCCGGGGTGCTCGAGGGCGACCCGAGGATCAGGCCAGGGGACGAGGTTTTCGTGGTCGGGCCTTCAGCCTGCGCGACGGGGCGCGCTGCCATGTCCCTGGACGAGATGCTTCGCTCGCGGCGGGGTGTCGCGGTCAGGAGGCGTAAGGTAATGAAACGGGAGCACTAAAAGATGTAGAAGAACCGATGGGTTCGGAGGCAGTCTGAGTGTACAGGGTGGTTGAGGCAAGACCTCTGGCTGACCGGGTCCACGCTCTCGTGATCGAGGCGCCGCACGTGGCCAGGAATGCAAAGGCCGGACAGTTTTTGATCATCAGGAAGGAGCCCGGGGGGGAGCGGATCCCCCTGACTGTCTCCGCTGTGGACGACGATCGCGTCAGGGTTATCTTCATGACGGTCGGCGCGACCACGCACCAGCTCGCTGAACTCCAGCCCGGGGACACGATCCTGGACGTTGCCGGTCCGCTCGGTCGTCCAAGCGAGATCCCGTCCGGCGAGACCTGTGTCGTGGTCGGCGGCGGGGTCGGGATCGCCTCGTGTCCGATCCTCGCACGAACCCTGAGAGAGGCGGGCAACCGGGTCATCGGGATCCTCGGGGCTCGAACTGCCGAGCTGCTGATCCTTGAAGATGAGATGCGAACGGCATGCGATGAACTCTATCTGGCGACTGACGACGGCACGAAAGGCAGGCATGGCTTTGCGGCTGACGTGCTGAAGGAGGTAATCGAGAGCGTGCAGGTCGACTCGGTCTGGATCATCGGACCTGCAATCATGATGAAGGTGACGAGCGAGGTGACAAGAACCGCGGGAATCAGGACGTGGGTAAGCCTGAACCCGATCATGGTCGATGGCACGGGCATGTGCGGTTCCTGTCGTGTCATCGTGAACGGAGAGGTCCGGTTCGCCTGCGTCGACGGACCCGAGTTCGATGCTCATGGAGTGGACTTCGATCACCTGATGCAGCGTCAGCGGTTCTACTTCGAGGAGGAGCGCCATGCGCTTGAACACCACCACGCGACCCGGTGCGGGTGTTCGGGAGAGGAACGGCATGGCTGAGAGGCCAGTCGAGGAACGAATCCGCGATTTCGAAGAGGTCGACACCGGCATGACTCCGGGCGAGGCTATGGAAGAGGCTGCTCGCTGCCTCCAGTGTAAGAAGCCCGCCTGCATCAACGGTTGCCCAGTAGGGATCGACATCCCTGGTTTTATCGCGGAGATCGCGGAAGGTAGGTTCTCAGAGGCACGGTCGCGGATCCTCGAGGCGAATCTCCTTCCGGCGATTTGCGGCCGGGTCTGCCCTCAGGAGTCTCAATGCGAGGGGGCCTGCGTCCTCGCCGGGAAGGAGCGGGCGATCAACATCGGGGCCCTCGAACGGTTCGCGGCCGATAACGGGGTGGCAGAGCTAGGTGAAGAGCGGCCAGTATCGCTCGCTGGGCGACGGATCGCCGTTGTCGGTTCAGGCCCTGCCGGCTTGACGGCAGCGGCTGAACTTGCCAGGCGAGGCCACAAGATCACTCTCTTCGAATCCCTTCACGAGCCAGGGGGCGTTCTCGTCTACGGCATCCCCGAGTTCCGCCTTCCGAAAGCGATCGTCTCTACCGAGATAGAACGCGTCCTTGCGCTGGGGGTAGAACTCAGAACGAATACGCTCGTCGGCAATGCTGTCCCAGTCGATGACCTCATGACCTTCGACGCCGTTTTCGTCGCGACAGGCGCTGGCCTGCCCGTGTTCATGGGCATCCCCGGCGAGGAGACAAACGGGGTTTATTCCGCAAACGAGTTTTTAACACGGGTCAACCTGATGCGGGCAGACTGTTTCCCGGAGGCGGGCACGCCTGTGAAGCGGGGGAGCCGGGTCGTGGTCACCGGGGCGGGAAATGTTGCGATGGACGCTGCCAGGGTTGCCCGCCGGCTCGGGGCTCGCGTCATCCTCGTCTACCGTCGACGGGAGGAGGACTTCCCGGCTCGCTGTGCCGAGGTGCGTCACGCGAGGGAGGAGGGGGTAGAGTTCGTCACCTGCGCCGCACCTGTCAGGATTCACGGGACTCCGTCTGTCACCGGGGTCGAGTGCGTGCGGATGGAGATGTGCGAGCTCGACGCGAGTGGCCGGCCGGAGCCACGCGCTATCGAGGGCTCGTCGTTCATCATCGACGCCGACTGCGTGATCCAGGCAATCGGCACAAGTCCGAACCCGCTCCTCGTCCGCCTCCTTTCGGGTGCAGCGACTGGACGGAAGGGGAACCTGGTCGTCGATGAAGACGGACGGACCACGGTCCCCTGGATATACGCAGGTGGTGACATCGCTACAGGGGCCGCAACCGTCATCCTCGCCATGGGCGCCGGTAAGCGGGCGGCCAGTGTCATCGACTCCGATCTCGCCTCGCGTCCCGAAGGTGAAATCTGATGTCTGGCTATCAAGCAATTGAACAGAATTCGATGTGTTCGAGACGGAGGACTGATTCCACCTTCCGATAGATTTAAAGACGCTCGGGAAGAAAATAACTGGTTCATGATAAAACCCGCTCTGCTGCTTGCCACGGTTCTGTTGCTCGTCGGCGGCATCGCGATGGCCGGGTGTCTGGACAAGGATCAACCAAGGCCGCTCAGGATCGTGACTCTCACGCCTGCTGAGACTCCCCTGCCGGCTACAGCGGTCCCGACCGATACCCTCCTCGAGATCGTAACGCAACCGGCCGTCTATGTCACGCTCCCGCCCTCGGGCGCGGTGTGGCCGACGTCGAGCGCGATGAACAATACAACACCCGGAGGGATTGAGAACCAGACAGCCACCCCAACCACCACGCCATATATCGACCAGGACTACTACCCCAACGGCGGGGGCTCGTCGTCGAGCGTAATCCCGACCTCGACCGATACCCAACCCGTGATAATCACGACCCAGATCACCACTGCAACATCCGTGCCGATCGGTACCGCGACTGCGACGGGATCAACCCAGGCGCCGATTGGGTCTGCGACTCCCACGCCGCAGCCGACGACGGTAAAGACCGGGTCTCCGACTGCACCGCCGACGATGGTAAAGACCTGGGCGCCGACCGTTAAACCGACGACGGTGAAGACTACGGCGCCGACCGTTAAACCGACGACGGTAAAGACCTGGGCGCCGACCGTTAAACCGACGACGCTCGTGCCTCCGATTCCCTCGACGACTGCTGGAACCCAGGTCCCCGTGGAACCATCGACGACTGTGACTCCCCCACCGGTGATGCCGACGGAAGAGTCCACCCCTCCCCAGACACCATCAATGGGATTCTAAAGATCAGTTCATTTTAAATCCGTCAATTTTTTGGTTTCAGACCCTCGCGATCCGTGGCACACGGGGGTCTCTATCTGAAAATATTGTATAGAATACGCGCACCCGGTCTTCTTCACAGGGATGATAGCGAACCATGGGAAGCACATCAGTAATTGAATGGTAAAGGAGTATGGTGGCTGGTTACCACGATAATCCTCCATTTTTACGAGTTCGGGTCTCGCGAAGCATCTCGATGCCCTCGTCTGACCTCTGTCCGAGTCGCGGCACGAATTATCACCAGCCGAATGGATTCGATAGGTCCCATTCTCCGCGTCGCCCCTACTCTCCCCGAAGTGCCCTCGACCGTAGCTGCCGATCCTGCTTTATCACCTCGCCTTCCTGCGACACGCCCCGATCCAGGAACTCGAATCGCGCCGAGCCGTTCCCTGGTTGAAACCCCGCCCTGTCGTTCCAGAGGGGTCGTGTCAGGACAATGCGTCCCCTCCCACGCGTGGTTCCTGCAATCGGGTCGCAGACAGAGTGATACCTGGAGAAAAAGGCCTTGGACGCTTGCGGACCCCCGGTCGGTCTCGGACAAGGAGGACCGGTCTGGGTTTCTGACACATCCCGCGGACCGGAATCCCCCGTCATCCTCCTGTCGAGAGAAATGGTGCTGTCTAAAAAAGGGGAAAAACCTGATCGATCTCGCGTGTCATTCGTTGAGGCGGTCGATTAGGATTCCCTCATTGTCGACCCGGGTCTCTATCTGAATATCGAGACCTAGCGGCGCGCAGACTGCCTCGAGATCGGCCCGGGAGCGCTTCGTTATTACGGCGATCGAGGGGCCGACCGAGGACATGCCGACGAACTCGAACCCTGCCTCCCGGAGCCTGTTCATGTAGGCGTATATCGTGAAGGAATGGTGCTCGATCTCGGCCCGTTTCGACCCCCTGAACTCGATCTCCCAGACCACATCACCTATCCTCTGGAGGTCTCCCGCCTCCAGTGCCGGTATCAGGTCCATCAGGAGCATATACGCCTTCAGCTCCCGGTCCTGATAATCCAGGCTCCGGCCCCTGTTCATCAGCAGGTCGAACTCCTTCGTGCCGGCAGATGAGATCTCAGAGGGAGGGATTATGATGAAGACCGTGTAATCCTCGGCAAACGGGTGCTGGTAGGCGAGCGCGAGTCCGTCACCCATCACCACCATGCCCCCGTGAGTCGAGGCCGCCGGGCCGACGCCCGTCTCGAAGCCGAACGCGATCTCTCCTCCGGCGGTCTCCTCGGCGAAGTTGTGCCCGACGAGTTGCCGAAGCTGTCCCTCTGATAACGGCGAGCCGACGGCCTCGTTCAGCGCATGCGCGGTTGCGATCAGGACCGTGCTGGTCGAACCCAGCCCGACATGCGGGTGGGAGTGCTGGTCTGCCTCAACCCTGAAGCCGTCCGTGTAACCAGTCGCCGCGCGAAAGACCGCGAGAAAATGTCGGAGTACCGGTTCTCGCGAGTAGTGGATCTCGTCCTTCCCTTCAATACAGCGAACCCGGACGGTTGTCGGGAGCGCGATCGCGAACCCGAGACCGCCGCCGCCGGGCGTCTCTGGAGCAAACCGGTTCATGTCCAGAACCGTCATATGGATCCGTGAAGGGGCCTGCACCCGGATCGTCCCGGGGAACAGCCGGAGATCACAGGGAGCCGGCTCCCAGGGAATCTGGATGTGCTCTCCCGGCTGGAAGGTGCGGAAGTCGTACTCCACGAGGTCGAGGTCCCCACCCCGAAGCTTCATGACCGCCATCCTATTCTCCCCCCACCGTGGCGGTCACAGATTCTCGGGGCGCCCTGGTGAGGATTGCGGCCCGGTTTTGTGCAGCTACGACGACTGCTGGAGAAAGTCTGCTCCTCTCGTGTCGGCCCGGCCAGGTTCGTGCAGAGACGACAGTATAAGCGCGAGCCGCCGGAGCCGCTCTTGTCTCGTCGTTCATGGCTGTTGTTGGGGGCCTCTTCCCAGATAAAACAGGGAGGCGTAGAGGGACTGATCAGGTCGAAAGCTGCCGGAGTAGCTGCCCTATCCTGGGAACGAAGTCCTTCTTCCGGCTCAGAACGCCCTCGAGCAGGAGGGGCTGTTCGTCGACTCCGAGTCTCGCGAGGAGCGTATCGTCCGCCGCCGCGTAGAACCCGAGAGATCCGTTTTCCAGGACCGAGGTGTAGAGCACAACCGCGAGGTCGGCCCGATTTATCTCCCGGAATCGCCCGAGCTCATGGCGGATCTCGTCTCCGTGTGTATCGGGATACGCGAACGAAGGAACCATCACCTGTGCGATCACCACGTTCTGTCTGAAGAGCGAATATGTCTTGGTGTCGCGGCCCAGCTGCTCGCTGATCGGTACGCTATCGACGGCCATTCCCTTTTCGATCAGTTTCGTCCCCAGGGCGATCGGGTCGCGGCCCGCCAGGCGACCGAGATACTCGACCGCGCGGCGGTCGAGCGAGGTCGTGGTCGACATCCTGAGCACGAGAGTGTCCGAGAGGATCCCGCAGAGGAGGAGTCCTGCCGTCCTGGGGGACGGGTCGCGTCCGGTCTCCATGAACCGGGTGGTGATGATCGTGCACGTTGAACCGACGGGGTCGTTCAGGAACCGAATCGGTTTGAGCGTCGAGATCACGCCGAGTCGATGATGGTCGATGATCTCCAGGATATCCGCGTTCTCGATACCGTCGACGGCCTGTGCCGGCTCATTGTGGTCGAGAAGTATCACGGACTTCTGGATGTCCTGCATCAGCGAGGTCCGCGAGAGGAGCCCGATGTAGCGCCCGTCATCATCGATCACGCAGGCGGTCCTGAACTTCGAAGAGGAGATAAGGCCCTTAGCGTGTTCGAGCGAATCGTAGAGGGTGACCGTCGGGACATCTGTCTCCATGATCTCGCTGGCCGGGGCAGAGAGATGAAGGCGTCTGCCGACACCGAATGCGTCAAGACCGGTCGAGAGGACGGAGACCCCATGCGCCAGCGCTGCATTCAGGACGCGCTCGCCGACCGGGGCATTGTCCGCAACGATCAGCGCCGCTATCCCGGCAGAGATGAGGGTCAGCTGGGCTGGTTCGTTGTCGCCCACGATTGCGATGTCGTGCGCCGTCAGGTGCGAGAGGGTGACGTGAAGCGCATCGATCGCGGTGTATACGCGCCCCTCGAGTCGTTCCCGGGCATCGACCAGGACTGTGGCCTCCAGGATCCGGGCCAAGTCGCCGGGTCGCATGGGTGGCACCGAGAGGGGTTCGACCTGCCGCCCCGTGACATACGCCCGGGCGAGACCGTATTCCGAGACGAGACCGACGAGCCTTCCATCGGCGTCGACAATGGGGATGTTCCGCATGTCGTACCTGTCCATCAGGGCTGCCACGTCCACTGTGGGGACATCCTCTCCGGCAGATCGGGTCTCGAGGAAGGGTATATCCGCGATACCCGGTTCGACCGACTCGATATAGACCGGTGCATCGGCCCCTAATTCGGTGAGAACCCACTCCGTCTCGACACCCAGCTCCCCGCACCGGGCAGGGATGTACACCCCCGGTTCGTCCATGTTCAGGAGCTCGGCATATCCGATCACGCTGCAGATCGAGTCCGTGTCGGGTTGTTTGTGCCCTATCACATAGACGCTGTTCGTGCCCGCCATGACGCTCGGATCTCTATTTGGCGTGTGGGTAATTATGCCTGGGGGGTCGGATGTACGGACGCCAGTGGCACCAAAGAAGCCTCTATATGATCGGGGACCCCCTTTATAAAAAGGAGGACTGATGAAGGAGATCGTCATCAAGGGAGCCCGCGAGCACAATCTCAAGAACTTTGACCTCGCCCTTCCCCGCGACCGATTGATCGTCATCACCGGGCTCTCGGGTTCCGGCAAATCCACGCTCGCCTTCGACACTCTCTACGCCGAGGGGCAGCGTCGGTACGTCGAGTCGCTCTCGACGTATGCCCGGCAGTTCCTCGGGGTGATGCACAAGCCCGATGTCGACGCCATCGAGGGGCTCTCCCCCGCGATCTCGATCGAGCAGAAGACCACGTCGAAGAATCCCCGTTCAACTGTTGGAACGACGACAGAGATATACGACTATCTCCGCCTCCTCTACGCCCGCATCGGCATCCCGTACTGCCCGACCCACAACACGCGGATCGAGCCGCAATCGCCGGAGCGGATCGCCGACACGATCCAGATGGAGAGAGAGGGGACGGTCACCGTCCTCGCCCCCGTGGTCCGGCAGAAGAAGGGGACGTACGGTCAGCTCCTCAAGGATTTGAACCGTGAAGGCTACGCGCGAGTGCGGGTGAACGGGGAGATTTATCGGACCGATGAGGAGGTACCCCTGGAGAGGTACCGAAAACACGATATCGATGTCGTAATCGACCGGGTGGAGGTCACCGATCGATCACGCCTGGTCGAGGCCCTCGAGAACGCGCTGGAGAAGGCTGACGGGCTGTTGAACATCGTGAGCACGGACGGTAGTGAAGCTACCTACTCCTCCCGGATGGCATGCCCGGTCTGCGGAATGACCTTCGAGGAGCTTCAGCCCCGGATGTTCTCGTTCAACTCCCCGTTCGGGGCCTGCGAGGAGTGCAATGGGCTCGGTTTCAAGATGGTCTTCGATCCGGAACTGATCGTCCCGAACCGGGACCTCTGCATTGTCGACGGTGCAATCGCACTCTACAAGAACTCGTTCGAGGGGTACAGGGGGCAGCTCCTCGAGGCAGTCGCGCGCCAGCTGGGGTTCGACCTCTTCACCCCGCTCTCCGATCTTTCGCAGGAACAGTTCGACGGTCTGATGTACGGTACCCGTGAACCGGTGCGTTTCTCGATGCGGGCACCCCGGGGTGGCGGGACCTGGTCCCACCGGGGAGCATGGGAGGGGCTCCTCCCTCATGCAAGAAGGCTCTACGCCCAGACCCAGTCGGAGTATCGCAAGCGAGAGCTCGAACGATTCATGAGGATCTTCGATTGCCCCTCCTGCGGGGGATCACGCCTGAAGGAGAAGGTCCGTTCCGTCCGGATCGTGGACTCTTCGATCATCGATGTGACCAATCTCTCGATCTCCGCCTGCCTCCGTTTCTTCCGCGAACTCGACCTCACGCCAAAACAGCGCCATATAGGTCACCTGGTTATCAAGGAGATCACGGACCGGCTCGAGTTCCTCGAACGGGTCGGGCTCGGCTACCTCACGCTCTCCCGCCCGGCGATGACCCTCTCGGGCGGCGAAGGACAGCGGATCCGGCTGGCGACCCAGCTCGGGGCCAACCTGATGGGAGTTCTCTATGTCCTCGACGAGCCTTCGATCGGACTGCACCAGCGCGACAATCGGCGTTTGATCGACACGCTGCTCGCGCTCCGGGACCTTGGAAACACCCTGATCGTGGTCGAGCACGACGAGGATACAATCCGCGCCGCGGACCACGTGGTCGATATTGGCCCGGGTGCGGGTGTCCACGGGGGCCGAATCGTCGCAACCGGGACCCCGGCCGAGATCAAGCGATCGACAAACTCTCTTACCGGGCTTTACCTGGCCCGCAGGCTCCGGATCGAGACGCCGGCCCGGCGCCGCCGGAGCGAGACCTGTATCCACATCAGGGGTGCGCGCGCCAACAACCTGAAGGGGATCGATATCTCCATACCGACAGGGGTACTGACCGTCGTGACCGGGGTGTCGGGATCGGGAAAGTCAACCCTCGTGTATGAGGTGCTCTACAAGGCTCTTCGCTGGCAGCTGCATAAAACCGGGGATTTGCCGGGTGCCCACGATCGGATCGAGCTCGACGTGCCGATCGACAAGGTAGTTGTGATCGATCAGGCCCCGATAGGCAGAACCCCCAGGTCGAACCCGGCTACCTATACCAAGGTCTTCGACGAAATCCGACGTGTCTTCGCGGAGACGCCGGAGGCGAAGGTTCGGGGCTATACGCCCGGTCGGTTCTCGTTCAACGTCCGCGGCGGACGGTGCGAGGCATGTCAGGGTGACGGACTGATCAAGATCGAGATGAATTTTCTACCCGAGGTGTACGTCGAGTGCGAGGAATGCAAGGGACGTCGTTACAACAACGAGACCCTCGAGGTGAAGTACAAAGGTCGATCCATCGCGGATGTCCTCGAGATGTCGGTCGAAGAGGCGCTCCATCTCTTCGAGAGAATACCTTCGATCCGGAATAAACTCGAGGTCCTCTCCCGCGTCGGGCTCGAGTACGTCAAGCTCGGCCAGTCCTCGACCACCCTGTCGGGAGGCGAGGCTCAGCGGATCAAACTGACCCGCGAGCTCTCCAAGCGGGCCACCGGCCGGACGCTCTACCTCCTGGACGAGCCGACAACCGGACTGCATTTCCACGACGTCAAGAAACTGATCCAGGTGCTCGACGACCTCGTCACCAAGGGAAACAGCGTACTCGTGATCGAGCACAACCTGGACGTGATCAAGTCGGCCGACTGCGTGATCGATCTCGGCCCCGAGGGGGGTGACGAGGGCGGGGAGGTAGTCGCCGTTGGCACCCCCGAGGAGATCGCGGAGAACCCACGGTCCTACACGGGCCGGTTCCTGAAGCAGGTGCTATGAGAGACTCCCCTGTCGACCTTCAGGCCCTCCCCGAGCTCCCGGGCTGCTACCTCTTCTCCGGCGCGGACGGGACGGTCATCTACGTGGGAAAGGCCCGGAACCTGCGGCGGCGGGTCTCTTCGTACTTCTCCCGGGGCGACCTCGACCCCAAGTCGGCAGCGCTCGTATCGCACATCGCCGGGCTCGACTTCATCGTTACCACGAACGAGGTCGAGGCCCTGATCCTCGAGAACACCCTGATCAAGAAGCACTGGCCCCGGTACAACATCCGGCTCAAGGACTCCAAGACTTACGCGTACATCCTCCGCACGGACGAGACCTACCCGCGGTTCGTCGTCGCGCGGCAGAAGGAGGACGCGGGAACCTATTACGGCCCCTTCGTCTCTGGGCTCGAGCGCGACCAGCTCCTCAAGGGACTCCGCCGGGCCTTCCGGCTCCGAACCTGCCGGAAGCTCCCGAAGCGGGCCTGCCTCCGTTACCACATGGGCTCCTGTTCGGGGCCGTGCATCGGCGCGATCACGCCGGAGGAGTACGCCGAATCCGTTCTGCGCGCCGAGGAGTGCCTGAAGGGGCGCGACCGGGAACTGCTCGAGACGCTCCGCGAGGAGATGGCCGGGTACTCGGCCGAGAACCGGTTCGAGCAGGCCCTAGCGCGGCGCGAGCAGATCCGCGCGATAGAGGCGCTTGCCGAGCACCAGCGAGTCGACCGGCAGAAGACCTACGACGAGGACGTGCTCAACTACATCGTGGTCGAGGGGACCGTCTACCTCGCGCTCTTCAAGATCCACCTCGGGACGCTGACGGGCAAGCAGGAGTTCGTCTTCGACTTTCACGAGGAGTTCCTCCCCGAGTTCCTGGTCCAGTACTACGCCGAGAGCGGCGTCCCGAAGGAGGTCGTCCTCCCCGAGCCCGTGGACCCGGCGATGGAGGACTATCTCTCCGAGATAAAGGGCAGGCGCGTCCGGGTCACGGTACCGAAGCGGGGCGACCGCCGGCACCTTCTCGACCTGGTGAAGACCAACCTCGAGACCTCCTTCTTCGGCGACCGGATCAAGGTCGAGGCGCTCCGCGCGGACCTTCGCCTCCCGGCGCCGCCGGAGGTCGTCGAGTGCTTCGACATCTCTCACCTGGCCGGCACATCCACGGTCGGGGTCATGGTCCAGTTCCGGAACGGCAGGCCCGACAGGCGCAACTACCGGCGGTTCCTGATCCGGACCGTGGAGGGGATCGACGACTTCGCCGCGATCACCGAGGTGGTGCGCCGGCGGTACGCGCGCCTTAAGAGGGACGGGTCCGACCTCCCGGACCTCATCGTGGTCGATGGCGGCAGGGGCCAGCTCTCGGCGGCGAAGTCCGCCCTCGACGAACTCGGGCTGGCGATCCCCCTCATCGCGCTCGCCAAGCGCGAGGAGGACGTCTGGGTGCCGGGCCTCTCCGTGCCCCTGCCGCTCGACCGGAAGGCGAAGGGAAGCCTCTTCCTGCAGGAGGTTCGCGACGAGGCCCACCGCTTCGCGATCACGTACAACCGCACCCTGCGGTCGAAGGCGGTGCTCCGGTGACGGAACCGTTCCAGCTCGTCTCGCCCTTCGCGCCGAAGGGCTCTCAGCCTTCGGCCATCGCCTCGCTCGTCGATGGGATCCGGGGCGGGGAGGAGAGGCAGACCCTGCTCGGCGTGACGGGCTCGGGCAAGACCTTCACGATCGCGAACGTGATCGAGCAGGTCCAGCGCCCCACGCTCGTCATCGCCCACAACAAGACCCTCGCGGCTCAGCTCTACAACGAGTTCCGCGACTTCTTCCCGCACAACCGGGTCGAGTACTTTGTCTCGTACTACGACTACTACCAGCCCGAGTCCTACATCCCGCAGCGGGACCTCTACATCGAGAAGGACATGGCGATCAACCCCAAGATCGAGCAGATGCGGCTCGCGGCAACCGCGTCGATCCTCTCCCGGCGGGACACGATCGTGGTCGCCTCGGTCTCCTGCATCTACGGTCTCGGCAACCCCGTGAACTTCCGCGACATGGGCTTCGAGCTGAAGGTCGGGGACCGCACCAGGCGCGCTGAGCTCCTCCGGCAGCTCGTCGAGATCCAGTTCGAGCGGAACGACGTCGAGCTGCTTCCTGGCCGGTTCCGCGTCCGGGGCGACACGGTCGACATCGTACCCGGGTACTACAACAACATCATCCGGGTCGAGACCTTCGGCGACGAGATCGAGCGGATCCTCGAGGTCGACCGTGCCACCGGGATGCCGCTGGAGAAGAAGGACTACTTCTACGTCTACCCCGCCCGGCACTACGTGATCCCGTCCAGCACCCGCGCCCGGGCGATCGAGTCGATCAGCGAGGAGCTCGACCGGCGGTTGCCCGAGCTCGGGCTGCTGGAGGCCCACCGCCTCCAGCAGCGGACCCTGTACGACATCGAGATGATCGAGGAGACCGGCAGCTGCAAGGGGATCGAGAACTACTCGCGCCACTTCGACTTCCGGAAGCCCGGCGAGAAGCCGTACTGCCTCCTCGACTACTTCCCGGAGGACTTCATGATGGTGATCGACGAGAGCCACCAGACGGTCCCGCAGGTCCACGGGATGTACAAGGGCGACAGGAGCCGGAAGCAGTCCCTGGTCGACTACGGGTTCCGCCTGCCGTCGGCCTTCGACAACCGACCCCTGAAGTGGGAGGAGTTCCGCGAGTACATGCGGCAGGTGATCTTCGTCTCGGCGACCCCCGCCGAGTACGAGCAGCGCGTCTCGGCCCGGATCGTCGAGCAGATCATCCGCCCGACGGGCCTCGTCGACCCTCCCGTCGAGGTGCGCCCGATCGCGGGCCAGACACTCGACGTGATCGAGGAGGTCAGGACGACCATCGCCCGGGGCGAGCGGGCGCTGGTCACGACGCTCACGAAGAAGCTCTCGGAGGAGCTCTCCGACTGGCTCGCCGAGCGCGGGATCCGGACGCGGTACCTCCACTCCGAGATCGACACCATCGAGCGGACCGAGATCATCCGCCAGCTCCGGCTCGGGCGGTTCGACGTGCTGGTCGGGATCAACCTGCTGCGCGAGGGGCTCGACATCCCCGAGGTCGGGTTCATCGGGATCCTGGACGCGGACAAGGAGGGCTTCCTCCGCGACGCCCGGTCCCTGGTCCAGACGATCGGACGGGCGGCGCGGAACGCGAACTCGCGCGTGGTCCTGTACGCGGACGTCATGACGGACTCGATCAGGAACGCGCTCGCCGAGACCGCGCGCCGGCGCGAGATGCAGCTCGAGTTCAACCGCGTCCACGGGATCGTGCCGCAGACGATCGTCAAGCCGATCCGCGAGGCGGCGGCGGACCTCAAGGACGCGAAGCACGTGCCGAAGCACGACATCCCCTCGCTCCTGGTCGAGCTCGACGGAGAGATGCGTTCTGCCGCCGAGCAGCTCGACTTCGAGCGGGCGATCGCCATCCGCGAGCGGATCCGGCAGCTCGAGCGGAGGGAGGCGGGCGAGGAGGCGCCGGCGCCGGGCCGGAGCCGGCAGCGGAAGGCGGCGCGGCGCTGAGCCCGCCCCGGGGGGCGTCGTGACGCTTCCCCGGGGTCGCCCGGCGTTTCGATCGGTCCCGTCTTGTCTCTCATCCCGCCTGTCGGCGACCGGGCGCGGGAGACGGTGATGCGAGGCTTTATTCGCCCGAAAGGACAATTTCGGTCTATAGCGAAGGTATGTCCACGCGACGCATCACCATCTTCTTTTCGCTGCTGCTCCTCTTGGGCAGCGTTCCGGCCGTTTCGGCCGTCGAGCCGTTCGCGTTTCTCGGTTCGTGGGGCGGGTACGGCTCGGACGACGGGCAGAGTTCATCGACAACAAGCATCTTGCCGCGGACGCGGGCGGGAACATCTACATCACCGATCACGAGATAAGCCGGATCCAGAAGTTCTCGCCGGACGGGACCTTTCTCGCCAGGTGGGGCGAACCCGGGATGGGCCCCGGGCAGTTCGACCTTCCGTACGGGATCGCGGTCGACGGCACCGGCACCGTCTGGGTGACCGACGTCTACAACAACCGTGTCCAGGCCTTCAACTCGAACGTTTCTTTCCTCGCCGCCTGGGGCGAGCCCGGCACGGGCCCGGGGCAGTTCAACCTCCCCGCCGGCATCGCCGTCGACGGCGAGGGGCGGGTCCTGGTCGTCGATATCCAGAACTGCCAGGTCCAGGTGTTCTACAGGAACGGCACGTTCCTCTCCACCTGGGGCGAGCCCGGGACGGGGGACGGGCTCTTCACGAATCCGTACTCGATCGCGCTGGACGCTTCCGGGAACGTCTACGTCACGGACATGGGCAACAACCGCGTCCAGAAGTTCTCGCCGAACGGGACGTTCCTGGCGAAATGGGGACGGAACGGCGGGGACGGGACGGCGGGGACGGGACGGCGGGGAGCGTGCCCGGTGAGTTCAATCTCCCGTCGGCGATCGCCGTGGACCTAGCGGGCACGGTCCTCGTCACCGACACCTGGAACCACCGGGTCCAGACCTTCGACGCTAACGGGGGTTTCATCGGGGCGTGGGGGTCGGCGGGCGCGGGAGACGGGCAGTTCTGGGCCCCGCAGGGCATCGCCACGGACCGGGAGGGGTACGTCTACGTCGGCGATACCGGGAACGACCGCGTCCAGAAGTTCGCGCCGGTGACGCCGGTGCGGATCGTGCCCGGCGCGACGCTCGCGCCGACGGACACGGACGGCGACGGCATCTTCGACGACGTCAACGGCAACGGTCGGCGGGACTTCGCCGACGTCGTGCTGTACTTCAACCAGATGACCTGGATCGCGGCGAACGAACCGGATGGGCTGTTCGACTGCAACGGCTACGGGCGGATCGATTTCGCCGACGTCGTCTGACTCTTCAACCACCTCTGAGCACGGGCGCTCGTGAGACGGTATCGACCGGGATCCTGCCGGGTCCCTCCCCTCCCGTTCCGGCTCATAATATCCGGCGGGGCATCTGCAGTGCGGGACGGCCCCTGCGGGCGTGATCCCGGACCTCGCTCCCCGTTCCGGGACAAACCCTCATCACCCGGGTCAACGAGTAATCTTCCGGTGAACGGGATGGACGAACGCCTGACCTCGTACTGCGGCCTCTGCTGCAGCGACTGCATACCGTCGCGCGCGTCGTTCTTCGCGCTGGCGGACGGGCTCGAGCGCGAGCTCGTCGCACTCCGGTTCGACGAGTACGCGGCCCTCAAGGGCGAGGGCGACGAGACGTTCAGGGACTACCCCACATTCCTCTCGGTCCTCGAGGCCATCCGGGAGCTGCGGTGCCCCGGCCCGTGTAGGGAGGGGGGCGGAAAGCCCGGGTGCGCGATCCGCGACTGCGCACGGGAGAGAGGGCACGAGGGCTGCTGGGAGTGCGAGACGCGACCGCTCTGTGAACGGCTCGCCCGCCTCCGCGCCGCCCACCCGCACCTCGACCCCCATCTCGACCTGATCCACGAGCTCGGGCCGGCGGGCTGGTTCGAACAGAGACAGGCACACTACCGCTGGCAGCTCCGCGAGTAGGGCTTCCGCCGTCGCACGGAGCCAGCGGGGCCCGCGGCGACCGCCCCGGGAGAGCGGCGCCGGGTTCAGACCAGCGGGTCCGGGCACCCGTGGTGATCGGCGGGCGGCAGGGGCCCGCCCTTGACCAGCAGCGGCATCGTCGTGGCGGCGAGCTTGGCCATCACCAGCGCCTTGCCCCGCGGAGTCATCGCGAAGATCGGGACGCCCATCCCGCCTTGGACCAGCGCCTTCGGGCGCGCCGCCTCGCGCACCGTCCTCGAGGCGCAGGCCGTCGCGATGTCCGCGACGGCGACGAGCCGCTCCGCCTCGTCCCTCGACAGCCCCGTGGTGTGTACCGCGATGATTAGGGCGGTGGGTGCCGCGGCGCGGACGTCCTCTGCCGTTCCGATCCCCGCGACGGTCACCGCGATCCGTTCGGACCCGTGCTTGAGGGCGTATCGCGCCCCGCCCACCTGGTCGATCGCCGCAGTGCCGGGGAAGACCACCGCGCCGCCCGCCCCTCGGATCCGCTCGACCACTGCCGAATACGGGGTGGTCTTCACGAGCCCGGACATCCGCCCGCCGATCCCCTGGACCAGGGCCGGGTCATAGACGACGACCGTGCCGGCCCCGTCGCAGGCGAGCACCGCCGCGTCCAGGAGCCCCGAGCGGAGCCCCTCCATCATCAGCTCCGAGGCGCCGAAGAGGACGAAGTCCGTCTCAGAGATCACCTCCCGGCGTGGCGTACACATCCCGAACGACCGGATCCGTGCCTCCATGTTCGCGCGGATCGCCCCGGGCTCCATCGACGTCACGGGCACGGCGAACCGGCGGGCAAGCGGGCAGTCCCCGATGACCGGCTCGCCCACCTCGACCACGCGTCCCCCGCGGATCACGACGCGTGTCCTGCCGATCGCCTCGACGACGTGCTCGTCGCCCGGCGGATACGTCTCATCCATATTGAACAGGTTGCGAGCCAGACTGTATAGTATGAAAGGGTCGGTGGTCATGCCGGATCGTCCCGGTGTGCGAGGGATGACCTGTGCAGTCCTGAGACACGCGGGCATCCTGCCGCGCTCAGGGTCCATGCGGGTGCCCGAGGTCGATCTGGTCCGCGCTGTGGCCCTCTGTATGATGATCGTCTATCATTTCCTCTTCGCCATCCGTTTTCTGGACATGGCCGACGTCGAGGTGCTGATTGGCTTCTGGCGGGTCTTCGCCTATGCCACAGCTTCGCTCTTTGTCGCGATCGCCGGGGTCTCCCTGACTCTTGCCGCTACAGGCCTCCGGAGGCGCGGAGAGTCGGAACGACGGGTTGCCGCGGCACAGTTGCGCCGGGGCCTGACCATCTTCGCGTGGGGCCTCGTGATCACGCTCGTCACCAGCCTGGCGCTCGAGCAGGGGGCGATCCTCTTCGGCATCCTTCACCTGATCGGGCTCGGGACGATCCTCGCAATCCCACTCGTCGACCGCCCGCGCGCCTCTCTGGTTATCGGCACACTCTGCCTGTTTCTCGGCCCTCTCGCGGCGAGATACACGGGTCCGCTCTGGCTTGTATGGCTGGGATTCCATCCCTCCGACTTCGTATCACTCGACTACGTCCCGTTGCTGCCCTGGTTCGGGGTCCTGCTGATCGGGGTCACGACTGGTTGGGCCCTCTTCCCGAACGGAATGCCCCGTCGCCAGTTGCGCCCCTTTCCCGGATGGGCGGCACCGCTTCTCTGGCTTGGACGGCACACGCTCCTGATCTATCTGATCCACGCGCCTGTTATACTCGCCTTCCTTCTCGCCTGGAAGTCGATCGCCTAGTCCTCGCCCTCGATGACGAGCAGAAGCGCCTTGCGGAGCATGAACTCGGTGTACCCGGCAGCGATCTCCGGGTCCTCGGCAAGCGGGTGGCGGCAGGTGTCCATCTCCTCTCGCCGGGATCGGGCGTGACAGTAGTCGTGGCTCTCTTTGACACGGACCAGAACCTGTCCGAGGTCAAGACCGTTCACCATCATCTCTTCATCCCCCTCGTCCAGGTACTCGCTCACCCTTACCGGCACCCCCGCCTTCTCGAGCGTCGGTCTGATCTCCTCGATCACCTCAAGGACTGTTCGACCAGTGTCGGCGGCCGCGATTCGGCTGCGAGTCGTGCCCGGGCGGTGGTGCCATTCGAGGTCGAGCCGTCGTTCGAACGTCACGGTTCATCCTCCACGAAGATGAGCGAGGCGGAATTCATGCAATAGCGACGCCCCTCGGGAGGGGGACCGTCAGAAAAAACGTGCCCGAGGTGGGCGTTGCAACGGCGGCAACGCACCTCGATGCGTTTTATCCCGAGGGAGTGGTCGGGCACCTCTATCACATTCGTACCGGCCACCGGGCGGGTGAAACTCGGCCACCCTGTGCCAGAGTCGAACTTGTCGGCCGAGATGAACAGGTCGGTCCCGCAGCAGACGCAGCGATAGAGCCCGCGGCGCCTGTTCGAGTGATACTCATTGGCGAAAGCGGGCTCGGTTCCGTGCGCCCGCGCCACCGCATACTGGGCCGGGGTCAGGCGCTCGCGCCACTCGCTGTCCGAAAGCAGGCAACGGCTCTTTGCAATGGTTTTTCTCTCGCGAACCGAGTAGATCGGGACTTGATCTCCGGTCTCCATGTCCGAAAGTCTCCCCGTGGGGGTTATCAAGGGATCGTCAGAATCCGAGCTTCGCGGCGGTCTCGAGGCAGACGCGGGCCTCCTCGGTTCTGCCGAGCGCTTCCATCATCTCGCCAGTCAGTGCCCATGCGGTAGCGCGCTGAGGATCGAGGTCAAGCGACCGACCCAGCGAGACGAGAGCATCCTCGCAGCGCCCGAGCGCTCCTTCCATCATCCCCCGCATGAACCACGCTGTGGGATCGTCGTTCTTAATCTCGATCGCGGCCTCGAAGCACCAGCACGCCTCCTCCTGGCGGTCTTCGTCCATCGCCATGAAGCCGCGTCCGAGCCAATACTCAAATCTTGCCAAACCGAGTGCGTATGCCTGTTCCACTCGGTCGAACGCCTCCTTCTCACGACCGAGGAGGTACAGCGCCCGCGCCGCGGAGCGAATAGCGGGACCGTTCACCGGTTCGCACTCGCTCGCCGCCTGAAAACACCAGAGTGCGTGCTCTATCTCCCCTGCCAGGAAGAGCATCTGGCCCCGGTCAAGCCACTTTGCGGCAGTGTCACCCTCCACGGGAAGCTGATCCGCCTCGAGCAGGGATTCATAGATCTTCGCGTCTTCGATAATCCATCCTCCCTTTGAGATCGTACGAGAGACGATCATAAAAGGTGTTCCATACGACCGATGGGCTATATCCTGCTGGCAGGCGCACCGGTCTCCAGTTGGACCCGATGACCCAGTTATCCAGAATAGTGACACGCTTGGAGAGGGAGCGCTCCTATTTATGGATGAACGTGCTGCCCCTCCCGGGCGGCACGGACGCGGAGTCAGAGCTCTTTCTGGTAGAGCACCACGTCGAGTATCCGGGCGAACTTCTCCCCGACGTTGCGCAGGTGCCCGCACCGAGTGTAGCCGCAGCGTTCCATGAACCTGAGCCCCGCCTCGTTCTCCCCGCAGAAGGTCCCGACCAGGACACGGATTCCGGCAGCGATCGCCGCGCCCTCGAGGTGCTCCAGGGCACCCCTTCCGAGCCCGCGGCCCGTGAATTCCGGCCTGAGGTAGACGCTCAGCTCGGCCGTCCGGTCGTAGGCCGACCGCTTTTTGGACGGCGAGAGGCAGCAGAAGCCGGCGAACGCAACGCCCGACCGGACGACAAACGAGGGGTGCCGCGGGTCGTCGACAGGCACGAACTCCCGCAGCTTCCCGAGCGGCACAGGCTCCTCGTGGAAGGTCGCGGTCGTGGTCGCGATGTAATGGTCGTAGACCTCCTTGATCGCGGTGAGGTCGGCATCGGTGACGGGGGCGAGCTCTACCATCCCGGATCGATCTCGCCGGCACGGCTCCTCTCTCTTTCGGCGCAGTCTCGAGGGGGGACGACGGACCGTGCCGACCGGTGAAACAGTTCGATACCCCGGCGTTGACGGCGATGGCACCGGCGGAAAGGCCGGCGCGTTCCTGTTCATTCATGGTGTTGTCTCCTCGAGTTGAGGGCGGCCGCAGGAAGGGGTGGCGTCTCCCGGAGATTTTGGAAACCGAATTCTCTGTATGACGCTGTTCCGTACGTGCCCGGAGAGGCCGCGGTGGCCAGCGATTCTATCCCAACACGCGCCGCCCCCGGGGCGGTCGCGCACGGTACAGGCGATGACGACTTTGAACGAACTCCTTTTCATGAGGATAGCTCGGAACACTCAGACCTCACCGCTCTGAACGAAATCTCTTGAGCATCGGTCCTCCTGTCCTTATGGTTCCCCCCACGTCTTTCCGCACTATCTGATCGCGAAAGCTACCGCTCGGCGC